>CALDHF010000170.1 GCA_937941595.1 uncultured Acaryochloris sp.
GGTGACGTTCAAAGGCTTCATGGCTATAAATCTGCTGTTGAGCAACTTCGCGGGGCATACCCGCAACGGCTGGTGTGGGGTGCAAGGCCGCCAGAATGTCTAACAGGTGCAAATGGCTGGGGACTTCAGCAGTGATTAAAGTGCGTAGATGTTGAATATTGGGCAATTGCAGCAAATGGGGTAAAGAGGCTACCTGAGGTGTAATTCCCAGGTCCCAGAGACTATCGCGAATAAAGTCGAGAACAACGCGATGCTCATGTCCATCTTTTTTACTGCCCAAGAGTTGGTTGCCCAGGGCTTCGTCATCTGTACGGGAATGGCCTCGTGGCGCAGACCCGGCCAAGGCATCCGTTACTAAGTTGCGATCTCGCAATTCGATCAAACGTTCAGGACTGGCTCCAATGAACGTCTGGCCCTGGCCATTACTAACGGCAAACACATAACATTCCGGGTATCGATCACGAAGAGTGCCCAAGGCGTGGCATAAATCCAAGGGCTGGGGCGTTTTGACATCCAACGTATGGGCTAAGACCAGTTTTTGGAGACGTTCCCCTTGGATATCTGCCAAAGTATCCGTGACTGCCGTCGCAAATGCGTCCGCACTAGCCAACAATGGATAGGCAAAATCCGTGGTTTTGGGCTTGGGAGCAGGGCATCGTCTGGGGGTCTGCAAGAGCTGCCAGGTTTGCCAAATATCCCGAGACAACTGTTCTAGAGACGTATCCGCATCCAGCACTGCATTGGCAACCAGTACGGCCTGGTCCTGATCGCAGGCGACTTGCCAACGGGGTAGAAACACCGAGGCTGCTGGAAATAAACGAGGCTCTCTGTGGGTATAGTCGAAAAAAGTAAAACTGCAGAAGAAATGAGGTCCTGCAAATGGCAGATGAAGTGCACCCGAGGTCACCGTATCAACCAGGGATGTACACATAAAGTGCTGAGATCGTGTAAACCGCTGGGGACCATCAATCTGCAAATGCAATACGGGTTCAGTTGCTGCGATCGCAGTTCCCTGAGATTGTTTCTCCCAATAAAAATAAGGTTGATCGGGCTGTTGTAACAGGCTTAAGGCTGCTAAGGGGTCTAACTTGGGAATCTCCAGAGAGAGACTGACTACCTGAGCATGTTCCTTATCAATGGCAATGGTACGACAGGAAGCGAGAAACTCATGGAGTGACCTGCGGTCCTGAAATAAATTGGCAGAAGAGGAAGTGACTGTCATGAAATCGAGGATAGCAAGGTGGGTCGCCAGGAGTGCAGGTTACCTCCAATTTTAAAGTCCAAAGTCTTACTGTGTCATCGCCACCGCTTAACCACAAGACTCTTAACCTTTATTCCATCTAACCATTGAAAGGGGCATCCAGTGTGGTTCACCTCCCCCTTTTTCACAAATGCTTAGGAAGAGCCAATCCTGTACTCTAAAAATGATGACCCTTACACTCAACCCATGACCACGAAGTCTCTGTCGGTGACCAATCGAAAACTGTGGTTAGCTGCCCTTAAACCGCCAATGTATAGTGTGGCAGTGATTCCCATCTGGGTGGGATCTGCGATCGCATGGGCCGATCAACAACAGTTCAACAGGCTCATCTTTTGGACCTTTCTATGGGCAGCCATCTTCATCATTGCTTGGCTCAACCTCACCAATGATGTTTTTGATGCCGATACTGGGATTGATGTGAATAAAGCCCACTCTCTAGTCAATCTGACCCATAATAGGACCCTTATTTTTTGGCTGGCTAATCTTTTTTTAGGGTTAGGTTGCTTGGGGATTGTCGCCATTTCGTGGTGGCAGCAAGACCTGACTATCCTGGGATTAATTATATTGAGCTGTTTCCTCGGCTATACCTATCAAGGCCCCCCCTTTCGTCTCGGCTATCAAGGTTTGGGTGAAATTATTTGCTTTTTTACCTTTGGGCCGTTGGCTGTCTCCGCTGCCTACTATAGCCAAGCTCAATCTTGGTCATTCCATAGTTTAGCTGCATCCGTCATTGTGGGCCTCACGACTAGCCTGATCCTATTTTGTTCTCACTTCCACCAAGTAAAAGATGACCTGGCCGCAGGTAAACAGTCCCCCATTGCCCGCCTAGGCACGAAACGCGGTGCTCAGCTCCTGCCATGGATTTGTGGCGTGACCCTCGGCTTGATTGTGATCTTTATTGGCCTAGGGTTTTTTGCTCCTGGGGCAGCCTTAACCTTAGCCAGTCTCCCTCTAGCGATCAATCTATGCCGCCAGGTCTTCCAGTGTCACGATCAACCAGAAAAGGTCAAAAACGTTAAGTTCATAGCAGTTGGCTTTCATTTTGTGAGTGGCATGTTACTAGGGATTGGCATGCTGGCATAATCTAATCACTAGAAACAAGAGTGTGGTTCTAAATCATGCCTGCTTGGGAGCGATAGGTTAGGTAATCCACAAACTGAGTTTTTACCCTTGATCGCACTCCAGTTACGGTTATATCCCACCCAGCATTAGCAAAAACCGAACATCAGAACAGCTGAATCTTGTTAGGGTGATATTACGCTGTTCCACGAACTTAACCACTGCATCAGGATGGATAAGATTCCATTCCCAATATTGAGCAGCAGTTATATCGGATCGGCTCAGTTCAACCCATCCACTTCTTGTTGGCTTTTCTATGAGGTGTTCTCTGCTGATAGACACCAGTGGTCAAATTGTCCAAAAGTGTGGTGAACGTCTGAATTCTCTGTCTAACTGATTTGTCCTTTCTTCGAACTGCGTTTAGGAGCTTTACCTATGCCTGCTGCGGATTTTAAAGACTATTACAAAATTCTTGGGGTCAGTAAGTCCGCGAACGAAACAGAAGTAAAGCGGGTTTTCCGGAAGCTAGCTCGGAAATATCACCCGGATATGAATCCGGGTGACAAAACGGCGGAAGCCAAATTCAAAGAAATTAGTGAAGCCTACGAAGTTCTCTCTGATCCAGATAAACGCCGAAAGTATGATCAGTTTGGTCAATATTGGAATCAATCTGGGGGGGCTCAACCGGGCGGATTTGATTTCGACTTTGGGCAGTATGGTAGTTTCGACGATTTTATCAGTGAGTTATTAGGTCAGTTCTCAGGGTTTGGCGGTTCCCCGTCCTCAAACTCGAAAAACACCAGCTATTCATACCGCACCAGTACTTCCAGCTCTCCTGGCTTTGGGGGCGGATTTCAAGATTTCTCAGGTTTTAATGCCCCCAGTATCTCCGCCGACTCCGAAGCAGAACTCAGGCTTACATTTACAGAAGCCCTACAAGGCGTCGAAAAACGCTTGACCATCGGCGGTGCTGAAACAATTACGGTGCGCATTCCAGCAGGAGCAAAACCAGATAGTCGGATCCGAGTGAAGGGCAAAGGACAGATCAACCCCCTGACCCAATCCCGAGGCGATCTCTATCTAAAAGTTAAGCTCGACTCTCATCCATTCTTTAGATTTGACAAGAACAATATTCTCTGCGACTTACCCATTGCTCCAGATGAAGCAGTTTTGGGAGCCAAAATTGCTGTTCCAACCCCCACAGGTACCGTCAGCATGAACATCCCAGCGGGGATAAAATCGGGTCAGGCCTTGAGGTTGCGAGGCAAAGGTTGGCCACAGCCCAAAGGAGGGGCGAGTGATCTTGTTGTCACGGTTCAAATCACACCATCTCCAGATCTCAGTCAAGCAGAACGAGAGTTGTATGAAAAACTCTCGACTCTCCGTCGGTTTGACCCTCGAGCAAATTTGCCAACCCATTAACCCATGACCTGTAAATCCAGGAAATCAGCCCATGAGATCTCAACTTTCTGATAAAATATTACAAAAGTTAAGATTTGTAATTTAAGACCTCATGAATCTATTAATTGTTGGTGCTACTGGAACACTTGGCAGGCAAATTGCCCGTCGCGCCTTAGATGAGGGACATGAGGTTACTTGCTTGGTCCGCACACCGCGCGCTGCTACCTTTTTGAGAGAATGGGGTGCGTCTCTCATTAAAGCCGATTTACGCGACCCCGAAACCCTAAAGCTGGCGATGGAAGGAAACTCCGTTGTTATTGATGCGTCCACCGTCCGAGCTACGGATACCATTGGCATTCGAGAAGTAGATTGGGATGGCAAAGTAGCCTTAATTAAGGCTGCGAAAGCTGCTGGCATCCAACGATTTATATTCTTTTCCATCTTAGGTTCAGAGAACTACCCAAACGTTCCCCTGATGGATATTAAGCAATGTACCGAACTCTTTCTGAAAGAATCTGGTCTGAACTACACGATCCTAAGGCCCTGTGGCTTCTTTCAAGGATTAATTGCTCAGTACGCCATTCCAATTCTTGAGAATCAGCCTGTTTGGGTCATGAATGAGGCCACCTCGACTGCTTATATGGACACTCAAGATATCGCCAAATTTGCAGTCAGTGCCTTATCACACCCCGAAACAGAAAATAAAACGTTTGACTTAGCTGGTCCAAAAGGCTGGTCTCCCGATCAGATTGTGGAGCTATGTGAGAATATAGCCAACGAAAAAGCAAAAATCACGCGAATGCCCATCGGTCTCCTTAGGAACGGTCAGAAAATCGCCCGCTTCTTTCAATGGAGTTGGAATATCGCCGATCGGCTAGCCTTCAGTGAGGTGCTCACAGCCCAAACCCCAATCTCAGTGCCCATGGCCGAGACTTACAAGATTTTTGGCATTGACGAAGCCGAAACGGCAACGTTAGAAGCCTATATGCAAGAGTATTTTGATCGCATTCTCAAAAAACTGAAGCAAATAGACTATGAAAAGAACCAAAAACAATCCCGCAAACGCAGTCCTTTCAAAACTCCATCTTCTTAATATAGGTTGAACCTTAAGCGTGGCGAAAGCTGGCATCATTTATAACGATCTGAAACCATTCGCTTGCCGAATCGCTTCAGAACTCAAAGATAAGTTTCAATCCTGTGGTTGGCAAGTCAGTGTGGCTACAGGCGTTGGCGGAATCCTAGGGTATTCTCGACCAGGGAACCCTGTTTGCTTTTCTGCCATTGACGACATAGTTCCTGCAGGCTTTGATGAAGACGTTAAATTTGCAATCGTTCTGGGTGGAGATGGCACGGTGCTATCTGCCTGTCGACAATTGGCGCCCTGTAATATTCCCATGCTGACGGTCAATACCGGACATATGGGGTTTTTGACCGAAACCTATGCCAATCAGTTGACGGAAGTCTTTGACCTGCTGTTACAAGAAGAATTCTCAGTAGAAGAGCGAGCAACGCTAACAGTGCAAGTCTTTAGAGATGACGCAGTTCTCTGGGAAGCCTTGTCTCTCAACGAAATGCTATTGCACAAAGAACCCTTAACAGGGATGTGTCATTTCGAAATTGCAGTCGGCGAGCATGCAGCTGTGGATATTGCTGCTGATGGATTACTGGTGTCAACACCTACAGGTTCTACTGCTTATGCCTTAGCTGCTGGAGGACCTGTCATCGCACCGGGAGTTCCCGTCATGCAACTCATCCCGATTTGTCCCCATTCCTTGGCGTCCAGATCCCTCGTTTTTGCAGATACCGAACCTTTAGAAATTGTGCCAGCTAATCAACAACAGCTTGTCCTTGCGGTCGATGGTAATGCAGGTTGCTATATTGCCCCTGGAGATCGTGTCGGTGTCCATAAATCTCCGTACTCAGCACGTTTTATCCGCTTAGGTTCTCCAGAGTTCTTCAAAATCTTACGGGAAAAGCTAGGTTGGGGGTTACCCCATATTGCCAAACCAACATCAGTAGAGCTGCCTTGATCCCAGCCTTATCCTCTTACGAGCAGCTCGTGAGTTGATGCATGTAAAGTCCGGGTGCGTAGGCTTCAACTACTTCACCTGTCTGGGCATCCGTAATCAACAGATAATCACAAGCGACGCACTGAGTACGAGTCAAGTTGTCTATATAATGGCGTTCCCCATGCTCACTTCCACAGTTGGGGCAATGGATTTTTTCTACGCGGCTCATGATTAAAGTCCTTTATTAAATTGAGGAAGCTATGTTGTGATTCAGAGGTAAAAGTTAAAAAAATATTAAGAAATTTAGTCTCAAAAAGTTGATTGAAATCGCTTTTCAGCCTCGAACTTCTTAGTTATAGCACTGACATATTTAAACTGACTGGATACTTTAACGATTTTTTAGATTTGATCCCCAAATTTAGAATAAAGGCGGGATCAACGATGTCAGCCTGGGGAGAGTAACGCGATCTGGATGGGGATCACTTGAAACAAGATAGTTTTGGTCCCCTTCACCTGGGGATCATTTCTATCGAAGCCTTGGCTAAACATTCGGAAGGGCTGTCTATATCGTTATAGAGATAGAGCAAAAGGCAATCTCTTGGATGCTGTTAGCAACTATTACCTGGCCATAAAAAATGAGCTGAGTATTATTTCTGTTCTTATAAAAGGTAGGAGAACTGTTTTTTGCTTAGCCAGGATGAAAATAATCGTAAATTTTTTGAGCTAATTGAGGGCCAATCGTAGGAACGTCCTGTAATTGTTCGGGGCTTGCCTCTCTCATATAGTCTATGGAACGAAAAACAGCCAACAGTTCTTTCTGACGATGGTGTCCTAATCCAGGAATGTCATCAAGCCGAGATCGTCGCATTCGATCCATCCGCTTTTGGCGGTGAAATGTGATCGCAAATCGATGAGCTTCATCTCTTAGCCGTCTGAGTAGTTGGACGCCAGGTTGTTCAGGATCGGTCGGTATGGGCTGACTAGCACCAGGTTGAAAAATCTCTTCCCGTTGCTTCGCTAGGCTAATGACCTGTAAATCTTCAACGACCTCCAATTCAGCTAAAGAAGTAATCACGGCTGATAACTGCCCTTTGCCGCCATCAATTACGACTAAGTCGGGCCAGTCGGGTGTTCCTTGGCGAGGTTGCTCGGGTGACTCGTGATATTGGCGAAATCGACGATGTAATACTTCTGCGAGGCTGGCAAAATCGTCGGAATGGCCTGCTCTGACGTCTGGGTTGCGAATTTTGTAGCGACGATAATGTTGTTTAGCCGGAAGACCGTCTATAAACACGACTCTAGATGCCACGGCATCAGATCCTTGCACGTGGGAAATGTCATAGCACTCAATTCGATGGGGGAGATCGGGGAGATCGAGAATATCGGATAAGTCTTGGAGGGCTTGGGTATTGCGATCGCGACTCTTCTGGGTCCGGGCTAGCTCGTACTGGGCATTGCGTTCTACCATCTCAACCAGTTCAGCTTTGTTCTGTCGCTGGGGACAGAAAATACTGACTTTCCGGCCTTTGCGCTGACTCAAATAGCTGGCCAATACCTCTGTCTCTGGCAATTCGGTCTGGACCAAAATTTCGATGGGCAGTTCTACCGGGTCAGCGTTGGCATAATGGGCTTCCAGAACATGCTGCAAAATCATGCCTAAGGAGCCTGATTGTACATCTGCCATAAAACCCAGGCGACCGACTAAGCGCCCAGACCGAATTTGGAAGAGTTGCACGCAGGCATATTGGCTGTCTGCCGCAAGGGCAATGGCATCGCGAGAGATTGTGTCATCGGGCAAGGCCACTTTCTGATCGGTCCCTAAGCTTTGTAACCCCTTGATTTGATCCCGAAGTCGGGCGGCCTGTTCGAAATTGAGATCTTTGGCAGCCTGATCCATTTGCTGAGAGAGGGTTTTAATCAGCTCGCTAGTGCGACCTTGAAAAATCATCACTACTTTTTGCAGCACTTGTCGATAGGCTGCTGGGGTAATTAGTTCTTGGCAGACGCCGGGACATCGACCTATTTCATAGTTGAGGCAGGGACGATCTTTGAATAAAGGTTTGCGTCTCTGGCGTAAGGGAAAAAGACGTTTGACTAGTCGTAAGGTCTGCCGCAACTGCCACACATCGACGTAGGGGCCATAGTATTTATCTTGGGCATTGCCTAACCGTCGTTTCCGGGTGATGAAGATACTAGGATAGGTCTGAGACCAAGTGACGCAAAGATAGGGATATTTTTTGTCGTCTTTGAGGAGAACGTTGAAGTGAGGTTGGTGTTGCTTAATTAGATTGGCTTCTAAGGCCAAGGCTTCAGCTTCAGTATCGGTGACGATAAATTCAATATCCGCGACCTGATGCACCATCAGTTCAATCCGAGGCGGATGATCCTGGATTTGGCGAAAATAAGACCGAACCCGATTTCTCAGCTTTTTGGACTTGCCGATGTAGAGAATATCATCGCTGGCATCGCGCATAAAGTAGACGCCAGGCTCTGGGGGGATTTCACGCAGCCTCGCTTCCAATCGATCGCGATCTTTGAGCAGGGTAGAGGTAGAAACGGCATCTGTCACAGTCGTGATTAACAGTCTATACAGTTCTTCACTCTAGATCCTAAATCTTATGCATCCAATCCACACGGAAATAGAGACTTTAGCTTGAGTTCTAAGTTACTTCAAGCTGAAAAGACTTTAGCTATAGATTGATTTTGCCATTGTTCGTTGGTTAGGTTCACTGAAGAGAATGAGAAATTAGGCATATCTATCCTGAAAAAATGGCTTTATTTCTCTGAAATTGGACATAAAAATGCATAGACTTGAACGATACAACCATTTATTCTGTCCATTCAGTTTCTATGTATTAAACGCCTCATTCTGACACTAGAAGGATTAAAACTAAAAATATTGGAGATACTACAAAAGCATAATCAAACGTGCATCGGTCGATAAGAGAGATGTTTCCCCCATCGAAAGCATCTTCATGCACAGATTTTATTCCAGATCTACATCGCAAGGGTAATAGCTGCGATAATGGGTGAGTTTGTAAATATGCAATG
>CALDHF010000171.1 GCA_937941595.1 uncultured Acaryochloris sp.
ATGTTTAACCCCTGTAAGCAGGCTTCCAAAGGCAGGGTGCCTGAGCCACAGAGGGGATCCATAAACGCCAGCTCAGGGTGCCATCCCGATAGCTGAATCAGGGCTGCTGCTAAGGATTCTTTCAGGGGTGCAGTGCCCACAGCAGGCCGATATCCCCGTCGATGCAGACTACTGCCCGAACTATCAAGACTCACTACACAGCGATCGCGATTAAGATGCACGTTAATCCGCACGTCTGGGGTTTGGGTATCAATGTGCGATCGCGCCCCAAATTGCTGGCGCTGCTGATCGACAATGGCATTTTTAACCTGGAGAGCTGAGAAGTGGCTGTGGTTAAGCTGCTCCGTTTTACCCGTGGCATCCACCGCCAGGGTATAGTCAGGATCTAAATACTCCTGCCAAGGCAACCGTTGAATGCCTTTATATAAATCCTGAGCATCTTGGCAGGGAAACTCATCCAGACGTAGCAAAATCCGAAAGGGTAGTCTGGCCCAAAGATTAATGCGGTATAGCAGATTGCGATCGCCCGTAAAGCCAACCCCACAAAATCCGGGTTCAACCGACTCAGCTCCCAAATCTAGTAATTCTTGAGCCGCCAAAGATTCTAATCCTCGGGCAACGGTTGCAAAATATTGCCTAGGCATACAGTATCTCCGGTCTTACGGGGTAGCTTAGACAGTTTAGCCTGATGTATTGCCCCCAGCCGGATCGATTCCATTCCCATTACTGGTTCAAACAATTTCCTGGTCGTTGGAGATAGTTTTGATAGCCTCAACAGGATAGAATTCAAACTGGATAGGCTTTGGTTTATCTTGCTATTCGTTTCGGAAGACTAACCCATGATTCATGAAGTGTTTATGCCCGCACTCAGCTCAACGATGGAGGAGGGCAAGATCGTCTCTTGGTCCAAAGAAGAGGGTGACAAAGTCGAAAAGGGTGAAACGGTTCTTGTAGTTGAATCTGACAAGGCCGACATGGACGTAGAATCTTTCTATGCAGGATATCTAGGGGCCATTGCTGTCCCAGCAGGCGGGGTCGCTCGGGTCGGTGCCGCCATTGGTTATGTTGCCGAAACAGAAGCAGAAATTCCCGAAGCCAAAAAGAAAGCTGCCGCTGCCGAATCTAGCGCTCCCGCCGCTGCCCCTGCTGCTGCCCCCACTGCAACTGCTGCGCCCACGGCCCCTGCAGCTCCGGCCCCCACAGCGCCCGCTGCCCCAGCTCCAGCCGCTGCCCCAGCCGCCGTTGCTGTTCAGACCGCTCCAGCTGCGCCATCCAATGGCCGGGTGGTGGTTTCCCCCCGGGCTCGCAAGCTAGCCAAGCAATTCAAAGTTGACCTCAATACCCTGACGGGCAGTGGTCCCCATGGTCGTATTGTGGCAGCCGATATTGAAGCCGCCTCAGGGCAGGCACCTGCCGTTGCGGCTCCCAGTAATGGTGCTGCGCCACCTCAACAACCCCAGGCATTACCGACCCCAGCTCCTCTACCTGCTGCTGCCGCCGCTGGCGAAGTTGTTCCCTTTAATACATTGCAACAGGCTGTGGTCAACAATATGATGGCTAGCCTCACGGTGCCTACCTTCCATGTGGGGTACACCATCGTCACCGATGCCCTCGACCAACTCTATAAACAGGTAAAAGGCAAAGGGGTGACGATGACTGCTCTGTTAGCCAAAGCGGTCGCTGTCACTCTCCGCCAGCATCCTTTAGTCAATGCGAGCTGTGCTCCCCAAGGGACTCAGTACAATAGCTCCATTAATATTGCTGTAGCAGTGGCTATGCCCGGGGGAGGCCTGATTACCCCGGTCCTCCAACAGGCCGATCAGCTCGATCTCTATTCCCTCTCTCGGACCTGGAAAGATCTCGTGGCTCGGGCCCGCAGTAAACAGCTTCAGCCCGATGAATATAGTACAGGCACCTTTACCCTGTCCAATCTAGGTATGTTTGGCGTCAGCAGTTTTGACGCTATTCTGCCCCCTGGCCAAGGGTCGATTTTAGCCATTGGTGGGTCTCAACCCCAGGTCGTGGCGGATAAGAACGGCATGCTGGGCGTGAAGCGACAGATGACGGTTAATATTACCTGTGATCATCGAATTATCTATGGTGCCGATGCCGCTGCCTTCTTAAAGGATTTGGCTACCCTCATTGAAACGAATCCTCAATCCTTAACGTTATAGACGCTACAAGGATAGTCTTGGCAAAGCCTGAATACAGAAGAATTGCAAAACTGGATTTGAAGCACCCACCAAGAACATTTGCCCCAATTACTGAACACCTCATTCTTTCGTATACTGCAACCTACATTTCTTGATCAACAGGTTCTCAAAGCAAACTCATTATTGAGAATGACTGTTGAGTATCGGCAATTAAGTCGTATTTTTATCAGCCTTTGCTAGCAAAGGTTACATCCATAATTAAAAAATTGGCTCTACAACCTGCTGAATGTGGGGTAGATTATGGATTAAGAGTAATGGAAGTCAATAGAATTGATAGTTCCTAATGCCCATACTCTTTGCTAGAAAAAGGTTTCAGTCTTGAGTGCAGATGGTGTCAGCGACCTTTCAAGTACCCCTTATAGGATTGAGTGTGAGGCGCACTCCAAACAAACGACAAACAAAAAGACTAGCGTCATTTTAGTCTGTGCCGATGGGATACTGTGCAGGGAAAGGGGTGCAGATAAGTTCACCCATTGGCATAAAGCCCACAATGAGCGGGTGGCTACAACTTGTTGACGCTTCCAGCCTCGATATAATTCAGCCAATCCTGCCAAAAGAGAGAAGCTTTTTCTTGGAGCTGTTCGCCGAAGGCTTGGGTATCTTGCCTTAATTTCCCAACTGTGACCCCAGGCGTGGCATCAATCTCTCCAGCATGACCAATAAACCATCGTTCCATACCCGTTACTGTTACTTCTGGGTGAAACTGCAAAGCTAAGCTGTTCTGCTGGTAGGAAAAAGCTTGGTTTTGATATAGGGTACTGGATGCCAAATGAACACAGCCTAAGGGCAGATCATAGGTATCTCCATGCCAATGCAGCACTGGAGCATCTGCAAAATGGGTTAGTCCAGTTTGTTGACCTACCTCGCTGATATAAATGGGGGCCCACCCCAGCTCTTTTCCTCGCTGTCCAGGATAGACCTGGGCTCCTAGTGCCTGAGCCATTAATTGAGCCCCTAGACAAATCCCTAAGACAGGGAGATCGCTTTCAAACCGTGACTTCAACAGGCTCAACTCATCTGCTAAAAACGGATAATCTTGTTGTTGGTAGACCCCAATCGGACCACCTAAAAGAATCAGTAATTCAGGGGACTCTGACTGAATACTTTGCAAACTGTCAATACCAGCCTGTAAGTAGGTGATATTGTACTCTCGCTGGTTGAGGACAGGGGCTAAGGTACCCAGATCCTCAAAGGCAAGATGTTGAACAACAACTGCATGTTTAATCTTCACTTGTATATCCTTCTGTAAGTCTTTAAGAAAATCAAAGTCAATGCTGATTGTCGACTCGCTGTGGATAGCTGCTGCCAAAACCTTGACTAAATGTACTCATAATCTTCAAAAGCTTGTTCAATGGCTTTAATCTCAAACATATTGATTTCCTTAAACATCTTGAGGGTTGGGGCCGCTGCCTTTTTGACAGATTTTGCAACCGCACTGGGCTCATACACGTCTGCAAGAATTTCTTGCGCTTGTCCTTGGTTGAAGCCGACCTCTCGTAATACACGGTATTCAAAAGCTTGGTCTGGGCCCAGAAAGGCATTGACTAAGCGAGGGAGAATCTTGCCTAATTCTTCTTTTTCATAGCAGGTGATGCCATCCCAGATCTGGCCAAAGAGTTGTCGATAGAAAATATGATGTTTGGCTTCGTCATCAGCATGATCCTTGACGACAGCTCGAATTAAGGGATCAACTTGGCGATCATGGGGGAGAACCGTTAGATATTTTGTGATCAGCGTTTCGGAAATACAGACAAAAAAGAGCTTGATCAGTCGTTCAGATAATTGCCCCTTCTGCTCCTCTTGAATTTTTTCAAGTTCTATCTCCATCCGAGGACGACCTAGTATCGACCCATGTAGGCCAAAGGTGGATTGAATTTGTAAACATAACTGTTCCGTAAATAAGCTATGGCCGGCTTCGTCACAGTAAATCCGGAAAGCATCTTGGCGTTCTTGAGCGGATACTTTACAGGGCGCACGTCCAGCTGCAATATCGGCCGTAATGGGGTTGACGTGGTTGAGTTCTAATAATGTGGTAAATCGCTGGTAGCCGAGGGATTTATAGGCGAGTACTTTCAGCCAAATCTCAGGTTCGTTAGCGATGGCAGGATGGTGCACCAAGGGGGTGAGGTCAGGTGAAAAGGGAAGGCCAGTAATCTCACCAGTTCTCAAAGAACGACTCCGAATCCAACTTTCTTCGTCCCAATTGGCGAAGGGGCTGACATAACTACGGCTCAATTCCTTTAATTTCATAGAGCAGACTGGTGGTCTTGCGGTTTGAGGCACTGAAGGTGATAAAACTGAAACCATAAACTTTACTCCCTATAAGTTAGAAATCTGGCTATTGAGAGCTAATGAGTTTAGCTGTGTCAACCCAACGCAGAACGGCTCAATTCTCATGGGCCAACTATCGGTCAACTTTGATACTCAATCTTCTCTAATAACGTTATATAGGCAATCTTTTTCTAGTGAATGAGATATAAGTAACAAGAATCTGAAGATTATTTCATCTTGCTCTCAGTCTTGGGAAATCGCTACTTTCCGGGCTTAAATCATTGTATTGAGAATGAAGGTATAACTCTGATAGTCATCCTCATGTTGGGCGTTACCTCAGTCCAGAACTGGGAAGTTGCCACAGCTCAGCGCATCTACGGCTTAATTTTATGTACCCTGTTGGCTGGCTGCCACTTCAATACCGTCTCTGTGGACCAGAAAGCTAGAGCACAGAAAGTTAGTTAGAGACATCACAGCTCAACGTTTTGACAGCACTGTTTTCTTGATACCACACCCCACCCGTTCTAGGATCAAGGTCCTGTTATATCTCCTGTCTACGACTATTTCCACGATGGTGATGGGTGTTGATGCCAACCTAAGGTATCAAGCAGTGCTCGGAGTTGACGGTACTGATTCCTAAGATTTTGCCGCCCTCCTGTCTTCAAACCAAGCACAGTTAAAAATCATCTTGAAATCAATTTCACACCTATAATTCAACCCAGTTATACCTAGATCGATTTCATACCTATAATTCAATCTATACCGACAAGGTCTGTCTTAGACCTCAGTTTGGCTCCGAAAAATGCCAAAAGCCGCCGTATAGCCATGCAAGAAGGTGGTGCCGCCAATGGGGCCAATTTCGCCATTGCAAAAGAAGCCACTCACCGGAATATCAGGGAAATAGCGATGGAAGAGTTGGGAATCAAAGTCAGGCTCTTCATAGAAGCGTTCCCCCCGTCCCAAGCAGTCAAAGAGAAGGGCCGCCGTCGGCTGAGCATCCGTGACTGGCGTTCTCTGCACGTATTGTTTCAGCAGTTCTTTTAGCTCATCTTCGGAGGCTTGGGCATCTCGGAGGTGAAACTGAATGCGCTGACCAGGACGGATGCGATCGCCAATGGCAATGGCGCCAATGCGAGGATCTACCCCAATCAAATTGCGAATCAAAAAATCCCCTGGCTCCAGGTTTTGTTTAAATTCATTACAGACAATGCCGACGGAAAGGGAATTTTGGGCTAACTCTCGTTCCTCTGCATCTAAATCTTGGACCAGAGCCTGCAACGCTTCTAAAGGGGTTTGTAATCCCATATCTCCGGCGTTGGCAGCCGCTTCCACGGGAACGGATTGTTCTTCAACTTGTAAGACGACATTGCGTTCCGCTTCAGCCACCCGATAGGGTTGGCCAATGGGGCGGCATCCCTGAGCAACAATGGTATCAACAATGATATTGCCACTGAGGGCCACACCAACCGTGCCTTCCTGGTAGAGCTGATCGTCACAAAACAGCCCACTGCCATTCCAAGAGGTGGTGCCACTCGTGAGTCCCCCCACTTTGACCGCGCTCGGGTAGGCATAATCGAGGCCTTGCAGCAGATCGTTAATCTTAGAGCTAGACGGATCTGCAAACAGAATGAAATGGGGTTTATGGGCAGGGTCCACCTCGAGTAGCTCCGTCCAGGTCAAGGGGGAGCTATCTGGATCCGGCAGCTCGTCCTCATAAATATGAAAGGTGTGGATATCGACATCTGGAAGCGACGCCAGGGTGAGGGTAATCCCAGGTTCTTCCTCTATTTCTACGGTTTCGCCCTCTTGGGTGGTGCCAATCACGCCATTGCCGCCACAGCCAATAAAATGTCGCACTGGCAATTTCTTTTGCAGTAGAGGCTGCAACCGCGGGAATTCACTGGCAAAGGTCGTAGAGATGAACAGGATAGCCAAATCCGCTGGCGCATTCAAGGTATCTTGAGCCGCAGCAATCACGTCATCGAGAGCAGCTTCTAAGGACGGCTGCGTTGATAGTGCACTAGCCCACTTCATTGGTTCTCCTTCGGAGTCTCCCATAACATCCTGATTGCTCTACGGTGTGGGTTCGATTGCGTATGATTTTGAGCATTGAACGGATCGGCAGGGATTAACAGCACAATCGATTGGGGTCACCTCTAGAACACTCTAATACGTCCCATGACGCTTTGACACGGATCCCTTCAGGTCAACAGGTCAAGGGTTAGGCTAGGATAGACAACTGCCAGTATTCTAGATACATCCCCGCTTTAGGCTCTAGAGTGAAGGTAGATACTCCTTTCAGACTCAGCAGCAGCTTTGAGATTATGGCACTGGAAAATTTACGCAACCTGTATCAACAGGTGATTTTAGAACATTACAAAAAGCCTCGACACCGAGGAACGACAGTTCTAGTGCATCGCCAGCAGCGCGGCCATAACCCCTCTTGCGGCGATACGATTGAGCTAACGGTGCAGTTGGATGAGGATCGAGATCGAATTGCGGCGGTCAAGTTTGAGGGGGAGGGCTGTGCGATCGCAATGTTGTCTGCGGACCTGATGGCCGATGCCATGACCGGAAAAACCATTGACGAAGCCCTGCAAATGGTGCAAGCGTTTCAAAATATGATGAAAGGGGACGGAGAATTCCCCCGAGAGCATCGTAAGCTCAATGTCATGCAAGGGGTTGCCCAATTTCCGGTGCGGATCAAATGTGCCACCCTGACCTGGCATACCCTGAGAGCGGCCTTAGAACATCAACAAATAGAAACGGCTGATGAATTTGTCAGCAATGAGGAGATCGACTAATGCCCACACCCGAATTGTTTAGGCAAGCCTGTCAGTGGACTGCGCTATTAATGCTAGGCAGTGGCATTTTCACTGCCTTAGCTTTTATTTTCCAATGGGGCGTCCGATTTCGATTTGTGGGGGTAACCAGTCTACTCGGCGTGCTCACCGGCAGCCTCTTAGCCTTAAGCTTTACACCGTTGACTCGAGCGATCATTCCTGGCGCAGTCAAATACAACTTAGTCTATGACTTATCAGGGCCACAAGTGGTCATTGCGGTCCCGCCTACTATCACCCGATCTGAACTAGAAGCGACTATGCTCCAAGCATCCGAAAACTTATTTTCACCAGGGCGGGTCGGTGGCGGCAGCGATCAGATGATTATCAAAGTCCGCACCATTCTTCATCAAAAAGCAGGGGTATCGCAGCTCATTCCCCTAGGCAAGTTACAACGTTCCTTAAGCGTTCGCGAAGACCCCAATCTTAAAATTGCTATTAATGAAGATAATTTTGCAGCCCTAGCCTCTGCTAAATTTGCTCCCTCCTCGAGTCCCACCTCTAGGTAAAATCAAATTAGAAATCGACGTTCCCCGAGCGTGAAGGGTTGTTAAGAAGCTGCGGGGACTGACCAACTGCTAAGTCCAGCCTATGCCTACACCTTCTACTTCTAGTTCTGCTCCGACTCATTTACCGCTGCAGGCCATTGCACCCCGTCAGATTATTCGACGCGATCAGACGTCCCCATCGTGGCCTCAGCTCATTGGTCCTTATGGTCAACGCCCTTTAGTTATCGGTGGAGGCTATAGCTTAGCTGCCTTCCAAGCTGGCTTTGAGTCTTTATCGATGACCTTAGACATGGCTCAGGCAGTCTACGGTCATGATTGCAGTGAAGCCAGTCTAGAACAGTTGCATCAGGCCGTTACCAATCACCAGGCGGATGTGATCCTGGGTGTAGGCGGGGGTAAGGCCTTGGATGCCGCCAAACTCATTGCCTACCAGTGCCACCTGCCTGTGATCACAGTGCCCACTTCAGCAGCAACCTGTGCGGCTTGGACAGCCCTATCCAATGTCTATTCAGACGTTGGCGCGTTTCAATATGATGTGAGCTTATCCCATTGTCCAGAGCTGTTGATTTTAGATTATGACCTAATCCAAACAGCCCCGACTCGGACCCTAGTCGCTGGCATCGGTGATGCCTTAGCCAAGTGGTATGAAGCATCCGTCAGTAGCGGTCAATCTCAAGAGACGTTGACCATTGCCGCCGTCCAACAAGCCCGGGTCCTCCGCGATATTCTGTTTCAGAAATCGGCAATGGCCTTAGCCCAGCCCGGCAGCGATATCTGGAAACAGGTCGTCGATGCCACCGTCTTAATGGCAGGAATGGTGGGAGGACTAGGGGGAGCACAATGTCGAACCGTCGCCGCCCATGCTGTTCACAATGGGTTGACCCATTTATCTCCAAACCGTTCGAGTTTACATGGTGAAAAGGTGGCCTATGGCATTCTGGTACAGCTGCGCTTAGAAGAACTGCAGCATAATCAGTTAGCAACCACGGCCCGTCACCAGCTTTTGAAGTTTTATGGAGAAGTCGGATTGCCCCAAACCTTAGCCGATTTAAGGATGGATGATTTGCCCCTCAGTCAACTGCAAACCGCAACTCAAGTCGCTTGCCAACCTGACTCTGACCTACACCATTTACCCTTTGCTGTGACGCCGGATCAGCTCCTGGCCGCCATGGTCTCGACTGCAGTCATGTCTCCTTCTCCCTCTGAGGGAGACCCAGCAGTCCGTGAGTCCGTGCCCAAATCCTCCTCAAATGAGTTTGGCCTATGAGTTTAGATTGGATCACGCCTGCCGACCGCCTCAGTGCGTTGCCGCCCTACGTGTTTGCTCGTTTAGATGAACTCAAAACGACGGCCCGTCAGCAAGGATTAGATTTGATTGATCTGGGGATGGGGAATCCAGATGGTCCTCCCCCCCAGCCGATCATTGAGGCTGCGATCGCAGCTCTAAAATCTCCCCATACCCACGGCTATCCTCCCTTTGAAGGCCATGCAGATTTCCGCCATACCATCACCGACTGGTATCACCGACAATACGACGTCTCCCTCGATCCTGAAATTGAAGCCTTACCCTTATTAGGGTCCAAAGAAGGACTGACTCATTTAGCCCTCGCCTATATCAACCCTGGGGATGTTGTCCTGGTTCCCAACCCAGCCTATCCTCCCCATTTTCGGGGTCCTGCCCTAGCCGGAGCCGAAATTTACGGACTGCCTCTCAAAGCCGACAACGATTGGCTGATCGATCTAGGCAGCATTCCCGATCAGGTGGCCGAACGGGCCAAAATTCTCTACTTCAACTACCCCAGTAATCCCACGACCGCTGTTGCCCCTAGAGAATTATTTGAAGACATCGTTGCCTTTGCCCGCAAGCATGAGATTCTGCTCGTTCATGATCTTTGCTATGCCGAGCTAGCCTTTGATGGCTATCAACCTGTCAGTTTGCTAGAGATTCCCGGTGCTAAAGACATTGGCGTTGAGTTTCACACCTTGTCCAAAACCTACAATATGGCAGGTTGGCGAGTAGGGTTTGTGGTCGGCAATCAGCACATTATTCAAGGGTTACGGACCCTGAAAACCAACTTAGACTATGGTATTTTCGCCGTCGTTCAAGCCGCAGCCCAAACTGCTCTCCAGCTCCCAGATAGCCACTTACAAAAGGTGCAGCAACGATACCAAGAGCGTCGAGACTTTATGATTTCCGGGTTAGGAGAACTGGGATGGCAGGTTCCCAACACGAAAGCAACCATGTATCTATGGGCACCCTGTCCTGTAGAGATGTCATCCGCAGATTTTGCCTTGAAACTCATTCAAGAAACCGGAATTGTGATGACACCAGGCAGTGCATTTGGTCACCATGGCGAAGGATACTTGCGGATTAGTTTGATTGCCGATTGCGATCGCCTCGGCGAAGCCATTCAGCGGATTCGTCAATCTCAGATTTGTACCGCCGCCCAGCCTGCTCAGTCCAATGTTGTTAGCCCATCATGACCTGCAACCTCTTACCTCCAACCCTCAGCCCCTGCCGAGAGCTTGGCTATCATCGGCAATGGCTTTTAGGGAATGAACATGACTGTTTCTAGAAGCATTTGTTTAGGCTTTTTAGCAGCCATTCTGATCGGGGCAGGCTTACTGCTCCTCCCCATCTCTACCGCCAGTGGGGAGTGG
>CALDHF010000172.1 GCA_937941595.1 uncultured Acaryochloris sp.
TTTACTCCACCTGACGGGGTGGGTTGGCCAATACAGACCAACTGTCCTCCATACTCTAGAATATCTGTTGCGAGTCGTTGATTAAGTGTAAGGGTTTGGTCTGGGCTGGTTAAGATGATAATGCCAATATTGGGGGTCACCATTTCTCTGGGACCGTGGCGGAATTGCCCACCCGAGTAGCCTTCCGCAGGAACGCGCACCCCTTCTTTGAGAATCAAGGCACCGTTCTTAGCTGTAGCTAAACTAGGACCACGGCCAACAATAGCAATGTAGGTACATGATTTCAGGGTATCAAAGGCATGATCAAGCACCATTCCACTTTCAAGGAGATGAGTTTGTATCGAGGATGCGATCGCATCTCCCTGTTCAAAATCCCGAGCTTGCAACTGTCCCGCTAGAGCCTTAGCTACAAAGTGAAGCAACAGCATAGAGCTAGTATAGGTTTTGGTGGCAACACCCACCTCTAAGCCTGCCAGGGTCGGCAGTGCGATATCACTGTGGTCAGCCAAACTGTTTTGGGCAGCATTCGTAATACTGATTAAGATCGGAGATTTTTTGCCTTGGAGACGGTGCGTTTTTATCTGCTCCACTAATCGCTGAATTTCGATGCTCTCACCCGATTGAGACACCGCTACGATGATACCGGGAGCGTCTAATACGGATGGCATGTAGTGAATTAAAGCAGAGGTCTCCAGGTGAGATACAGATTGGCCCTGTTGCTTTAGATAAAACCAAGCAGGGTACAAAGCATTATAGGACGCTCCCATGCCTGTCAAGATGATGGGCTGCTGTGTATAGGCTGCTAAGAATGACCAAGCATGATGTTGCTTGTAGACATCTACAAGGGCATGTAGAACGTTGGGTTGTTCTTGGACATCAGACTGATAACTCATAGTCAGGTTATTTGTCTGAACCCACTGTCGCTTTAGCCGGGATATCTTTACCCTCAACTGGAGAAGGAGCACAAGCTTCTTCTTGATCCTCACTTAGATCAGAGGCTGGGATGACTTTTGCAACCAGTGGTTCCAGCTGGGACCGTTTTACCCAACCGATTTGAGGTTCGGATTCTATCGGTGCAGAAACATCAGTGTTCTCGGCCTTAAAGTCAACGAATTGAGAAACCTTCGGAATGGGATCAGCCCCTTCTAGTTCTAACGGGCCAGGTTTGATGCTGCCGGCTCCTGGTAGTTGATCTTGTGGTTTTTTGGCAGTCACTGATCGACAAACTCGAATTTTTATTGCTTGAACGGGATTCTCCGGGACAACCGTCTCTGATGTATCAGTGGGTGGAAAAGCCTCATCAATGACAACAAGGTTCCCCTTAGGTATGGTGATCTCAGAAACCAAGGATGGGGTTGGTGTTTTCGTTGCTGGAGAGACTGAAGGCTGATCTTCCGATGTTAACAACGCCTTCACTTCTGTAGCGATAGGAATCACCAAGGGCTGTTTGTCTGTCTTTAAACGGAGCACATCTGTCTTTTGAGCATTATCCAAATTAGGCAACGCTTCAGGATTGTCTGTTGGGCTGGGTGTTGGCAGGGGGGAGGACGGTGCGGGAGTAGGATCAGGTAAATTAGCAAATGGCAATTTCACAAGCCCTAAACCATAAGCTACTGCGCCTCCAACGCCTAGCAAGAGTAGCCCCAATAGTAGCAAGAGACCTATTCCACCGCGTTTGCGAACAGGAGGCGCTTCTCGCACGACTGTCGGGGTAGTGGATAATGGGGTAGTGGGTAATACAGTTGGAGGCGTATTATCAACTGCACTAAGATCCGGTGCCCCATCAAACAAACCGGAAGCACCTTGGCGCTGGCGGGTAACGTGACAATGCACCACACCAACCGTGACATTATCGTGACCATTTAACTGATTTGCGAGTTCGATCAGACGTTTACTGACACTCGTTAAATCATTGCTGCCTTGCAATAATGGCAACAGTTCATCCCGCCAAATCATTTCCACGCGTTCATAGTCACTGAGACCATCTGAACAGAGGAGAAAAATGCAATCTTCATCGAGTAGAAATCGCTGAACTGTTGGCCGCAAGACCGATGAAGAAGCCATACCCAACGCCTGCACTAATGATCCAGACGCAGGTTGCAACAGTGCTTCCCGATAGGGAATATAGCCTAATCTGACTTCACGAGACGCAATATCATCATCCACCATGATTTGATAGCAACCTTGGGTCGTAATTAGATAGGCCCGACTATCACCAATATGAGACACATAAATTTGGTGTTTTTGGTTTAAGGCGGCCACCAACGTGGTTCCCATCCGCTGACGATCTTGTCGCTGTTCTAGATCGTTGCGCTGACAAATTAAATCATTTGCTTTAAAGGAGGCGTTCTCTAATTCTGTAATCACCTCAGCAGCAGATAGGTCATCAATGGGCAAATTGGTGAGATGTTCTCTGAGGGCCTCGATGGCAATTCCCGAAGCCACCTCTCCACCATCATGTCCGCCGACACCATCACAAACAATGGCCATGCGTTCCGTTGAGTTCTGGGTCACAGCGCCATGGTCGGGATAGCAGGCATCTTCGTTATGCTCTCTGACCATGCCCGTATCCGTGCGTGTGGCAATATCAATTTTGACGCGATAGGCTTGATGGCCATTTTCAATCCAACGTTCAAGTTGGGAAAGCAGTTCCTCTGGAGCCGTCATTTCACCGCTGGTGAGTTTGTTACACAACGTGTCTAAGGAAGCAGCAAGGTTGCCCTTCGTTCTGGGAATGAGCTGTTGCCAAACTTGGCCTAGATCTGCCAGGCTAGGTTCTAGCCGGAAATCATTTTCTAGTTCTAATAACCGCAGCAACGGTCCTTCAATCCGGAGGAAATCGGTTTGCAACAGGCTGGATGCGACACCTTGAATCCTCAGAGGCTGCCAAAGCTGAGCAATTTGCCAGAGCCAATGCAGTTGACGTAGCGACTGAGCCTGAGGCCAAGCTTCCATTAAAGGGATACCTGTCCCGATCCCATACCCTGCACCTGGATCAGATGGCCCTAGATCGGCACCACTTAGAGGAACTTGTTCTAATAGCAAAAGTAGGGAGGGGTCTGGCTCTTCCAGGGCTAGCAACGTATAGATCTGGGGAACATGCAGACGATAAGGGAACAACTTTAAGTAAGGAACGAGAGTCTCAGGTAGCTCTATATCCATCTTTAGAGGTAGTCCAGGCTGTGTATCGAACACAACTTGTGGTCCTCGGAACAAAAATCGATCGGCTAATATATCGCCACTTTTATACGCATATGCACCCGATCCGACAACCCAAAGAAACCGCTTAGGGAGGTACGTCCCACATTGTTGACAGAACTGATCTCGGTCAGTGTTGACTGTTCGACATCTGAGATTGGGGCAATGTAGTTGGATTTGGGAATTTGGCATGTGCGTTTCTAAACAAATTTGGCCCTTGTCAACAAGTATCTAAATTAGGTTGCCCATATTGAAGAAACTAATGGAGATACACCACTTGGACAATAGTCTTAAGGCTATTTTTACCTGAGAGTGTTGAAGGTAGAGCACTTATGTGAAGATGTATAAACTCAGGGATTTTATTTTCACTCCTCAATTGGCCTTTATGAGACCTAAAAGTCTCTTTAGTGTACGTGTCTACCTCAACTTTTCAGTCAGAACATCTATTATTTACGCCAGGAACACCCACAAGAAATGCGCTTCCGCTTATTTTCGCATTTCCGAACACTTACTGTGTAGGCATCACCAGCTTAGGATATCAAGTTGTGTGGTCAATTCTTTGTGCTCGCTCCGATCTACAGGTTAGCCGACTTTTCACGGATGTTTATGAATCTCTCCCTCAAAATCCAGCACTGTTAGGCTTCTCTCTCTCTTGGGAGCTGGATTATGCCAACATTCTGCAGATGTTGGAGGACCTCAATATTCCTGTACGCAGTCAGTGTCGATCTGACTGTGATCCCATTGTTTTTGGGGGTGGGCCAGTACTGACTGCGAATCCTGAACCTTTTGCAGATTTTTTTGATGTGATTTTGTTGGGGGATGGGGAAGAGTTATTAGAGACGTTTATAGAAACCTGTCTCCAGGTTCGGGATGCAGATCGGTCCACTCAACTGTTGGCCCTAGCTCAAGTCCCAGGCCTATATGTGCCCAGTTTATATGAGGTGACTTATCAATCCTCTACGGGTGCGATCGCTACCATCAATCCTCGCTTTCCTGAAGTCCCTGCTCAAGTTCATAAACAAACCTATCGTGGCAATACTCTATCTGCCTCGACGGTGGTTACTGCTTTGGCAGCTTGGGAAAGTATTTATATGGTAGAGGTGGTGCGCAGCTGTCCAGAGATGTGTCGTTTTTGCTTGGCTAGCTACTTGACCTTGCCCTTTCGCACCCCAGATGTCAGTGAGACCTTAATTCCTCAAATTGAAAAAGGGTTAACGGTTACCAATCGCATTGGGCTGTTGGGTGCGTCGGTGACGCAGCATCCTGAGTTTGATCAGCTCTTAGACTTTTTTGGTCGTCCAGAACAAGACCAAGTGCGGCTGAGTCTGGCATCGGTGCGGACCAATACTGTCTCTGTGAAACTGGCAAACTTGTTGTCCCAACGCGATACTCGCTCCATTACCATTGCGATAGAAAGTGGGTCTGATCGAGTCCGACAGATTATCAATAAAAAATTAAACAACGATGAAATTCACCAGGCTGCTGCTAATGCCTATCAAGGTAAGCTAAAAGGTCTCAAGCTCTATGGCATGGTAGGTATTCCTGGCGAAGAGGATGCGGATGTAGAAGCCACTATTGAGTTGATGCTGAGTCTAAAACGCGAGGTGCCGGGACTACGATTGACCCTAGGCTGTAGTACTTTTGTGCCTAAAGCACATACGCCTTTTCAATGGTTTGGCGTCGATCCTAGAGCGAAAAAGTCTCTAAAAGTGATGCAAAAACGGTTGCGATCGCAAGGCATAGACTTTCGGCCTGAAAGTTACAACTGGTCTGTTATCCAAGCCCTTATTGCTCGGGGTGATCGGCGCATCTCCCACCTATTAGAACTGACCCGTCACTTTGGTGATTCTGTCGGGAGTTATCGACGGGCCTTTAAGCAGCTTCATGGCCAAATTCCTGATTTAGACTTTTATGTTTTTGAGCATTGGCCATCAGAACGAGTCTTGCCCTGGTCTCATTTACAAGGCCCTCTTCCCCAAATCACTTTAGAAAAACATCTAAAGAGTGCTATAGATTACTTTTGAAAATAATTTTTTTAAGGTTTTGCTCTTTGTATTATCAAGAAATTTTCCCTAAGTTATTGTTATTTTATCCATTAATTTTAGCCATAATTATTGGTATTCTAATCGATCGATTCATCACATTATCAATAATAAAAACCGTTGATTTCATAGAAATTTCGGTATTCACATAGATGTCTGGAGACGAAAATCTTTAGAATTAGGTGATTTCACTGCACTATTTTGCTTTTGTCATAAGTTATACAAGATATAGAGACGGTGGTGTTTTCACTCAATCGTAAGAGTTTAGCTTTGGGGCTTATTTGCTATTTTCCCAAGCCAAGTAGCTCATTTATATAGATGCATAGAATTTTAATCTTCTAAAATTCTATTTTCTCATTGAAAGAAGTAGTATTTTTTGCACTCACTCTCCATTAGTGGTGAATGCAGAATATATGCGCTTGAAGATTTTTCGATGTAAGTCGAGTTATTTAAAGCTCGGCTAATTTGGGATGTCAAACATCGAAAAATACTGGATTAGAAATCAACTGTATTGGCTTTTATTTAATTTACTTGTTCTGCACTGTCTATCATGGTTCGAAAGCGAAAATTATCTTTATTGGTTTCAATTAGTATTGTGAGCGCGAGTGTCGCCGCGGCGACTGTTGCTCTAGCCTGTAGTGACCATCCCCCTCAACCCCAGGCGCTGCCCAGTACACAGCAACCCATGAGCACGAGGCAAAAACTAGTGAGCAATAGTCCGCATCGTCCTGCTTGGTCTCAAGAAATGTTGAATGCCCATAACCGCTGGCGTCAACAAACGGGAGTGCCTCATCTAACATGGTCAGATGATCTGGCTAAATATGCTCAGTCTTGGGCTAATCACCTAGCGAATGATAACTTCAGACTTTATCACCGTCCTAATAATCCCTATGGCGAGAATCTAACTTGGGCTGCCCACCAAAAACTTTCCCCTACTCAAGTTGTCGACATGTGGGGAGATGAAGTGAAGCAGTATAACTATGAAACCAATCAATGCTCAGGTGTATGCGGCCACTACACACAGCTAGTTTGGCAAAAAACAACGCAAGTAGGCTGCGCACGCGTGTCTGCTCAGAGCCAAGAGGTGTGGGTTTGCAATTACAACCCGCCTGGAAATTACCGAGGACAAAAACCCTACCAAACGGTTCTGAAATCTGCTGATCAACCCCATGCTGTCCAAGTGAATCCTACTCAGTTCAGTCAGTAATCAATTTATTTGTCCGACAGGCTTGGTGGAGTGGTCCTAATTATTCAGAGATCTATGAGTTAGGGAATCTCGGGAAATTTTGGAACAGCCTTAGGTTGAGTGTAGAACCCTAGATGAGTCGCAACAGGTCGTTCGTTCATAGGCCATTTGCCATGAATAGGGGCGTTCAGACTCTTTGCACCTGAAGGGGTTGCCATCGTCATAGTCGCTGAGCCACCTCCGTCTAGATTGAGAGCAACACTAGCCCCGATTTTTTCAATGAGCTTCTCAATATCAGATATCTTTGCGCCTTCACTATAATAAGGCTGTTTGCCATCTACAAGAATAAGCCAGAGCGTGGTTCCAGCTTGATCTAGGGCGGCAACAGTTCGAGCATAGGGTTTATCTGGTTTGTCTTTCCTTAGCTTGAGGGGCTGATGAGGATGCAAAACATGGTTGCCCGCAACAGCATTAAGGGTGCCTTCTGGGCAAAAACCTGACTCCACAATTTGGCCCCGGTGACTTGCATCAAAACAGAGGGCAGGCCATTTTGGCTGTCCAGGAGAATACTGTTGTCCATTAGCAATGGACTGGCCCACGACATTAACACGCTCTCCCGAATGGGGAGCATAGTCCCAGGGTGTTTTTTCCTCAAAATAGTAGAAATAACCAGCATTTACGGCAAATTGCAGCTGAAATTTATCGAGAAATGCAGAGGTTGTTTCAGCATTGAATTCATGCCCATCATTGGCAACTTCACCTGGGGTTGTTATCACCTTCAAATCTGGGCTAGTCAGATCGATCTTTGCGATATGCACTGTATAAGGCCGAGGGTGGTGGTAGATTTGTCGATAATAGGTGATGCCCGAGAATAAGGGTTGGGTGAGAGCCGTGTGTGGGGGACGCTGAAACTGCAAGCGGCCATAACGGTATACAGGTATTAGCAATCCAATCGTGACAACTGTCCATCCCCAGGTCTTCAAAATTGTCATGGCTACACGGAACTTTTCTAACAGAAATTTACGCAATCGTTCGTTTCGGGGTCAGGACCTGCGGCAGGCTGATTTTAGCGATTCTGATCTGCGCGGCTGCAATTTTGAGTTAGCGCAACTGCAAGGAGCAAATTTTGATCGTTCGCGAGTGGGCTATGGTCCTGAGTCTATATTAATTGGACTATTGTGCAGTGTTGAATTTGCAGGTACGGCGTTTCATGCCATCAGTCAAATGCTATTTGGTGTTCTAGGCCTGACTGCTGAGGATCCCAGCTATCCATATTTGCTGGTCTTGATGTTTTTCTTAGCTATCGCTAGCTCTAGCAGTGCAGCAAGTAGCGTCCAGGGCCGCGCCGGACGATTCTATAAAAGCGTTGCTGGGTTGTCCACTGGTGCGTTACTAGGTTTTTTTTATGGTGGCATTTTGATGGGGGATGATCTTCGGTCTGCAGTGGTAGGAGCAGTGATTACCGGAGGACTAGGAGCTATGATGAGTGCACTTGAGAGGTCTCGTCTAGTCAATATTGCCCTCTGCTCTTTTGGCGGATGTGCTGCCTACGGGACCTGCTTCTTTACTGGATCCCGCGCAACTAGCTTACTGAGTATTCAGCGCGTTTTTGTCGGTGGTCTTTGGGGACTCCTCTCTTTATTGTTCCTAGGACTAACCCTCAAAAATATTTCTATGATCCTCGCCAATCTTCAGGACTTCGCCCATACCTCTTGGCGAGGCGCAGACTTAACTACAAGCACTTTTAACGGCGTCAAGATTAATATACAATCCATGTCCCGCTATGGACTGACCGGAGAAGTTCTACTATCTCCCGAGCATAGTGAGTTCAAGACGTCTAAACCACTCAGATGATTGGCAGGCTGCCTGATCAATGATGCCGTCTCCATCCAGAACATCCCTGACCTAGCGCTGAAACCACCTACAAAGATCACGTTTCAAGCTAAAATCCCCCAATTACTTTTGCCTGCGAGCAGGGAATGGGATACTTGCTGTTCGACGGTTGAAGCTGGCTTTGTGAATAAAACTTCGCGGCTCTGATTATCCTGAGTGATGGCACCCAGGCCATCAGCAATCGACAATATACCTTCGCCCACAATAGTACCCACCTGTTCCTTTTGGTCTTCATCTGTTAAGCAGGTGAGCCGATGATAGATCACCGCAAATTCTTGGCGGAGCATGGGCATATGGGTGGAGTTCGGGAGATTGTGAACCAGGGACTCGATGACTGCTTGCACATCTGTAACACTCATCTGTGGTTGAGCCTGACCTGCGTTGGTTAGGGCCGAACTATGCATAGGGACAAGCATGCCAGGAGAAGCCTCAAGGCTGGGCAAATCCAAGGCCATGATTGGTGTATAGCATCCAATACACATAATCAATTGTTGTGATAAAGAACATTGATGTTACTGATGAATGTCATCTCTTAGGTGAGTTTCCCAGTTTGATACTGCCCAAATGTTGTCTTTAGCTTACCAGAGAGCAATAATCTTCCCCTCTGTATGGCATAAAGCACTAAGGCTATAAGAATATCTTCCTTGACGCAACATGATTATCCAGTGTGGTGCCAATACATTATGCATTACAGTGTTTTAGGTTCGCTGAGTAACAAGTGGTTGTGTTAGTACAGGAAGATAGATGACGAAATACGACGTATATGGGATCGGTAATGCTCTGGTCGACGTTGAATGTGAGGTTTCGCCAGAGTTATTACGAAAACTTGGCATAGATAAGGGGGTCATGACCCTTTTAGAAGAAGCAGAGCAGCAACGTATCATCAAGAGTCTGGAGGGACATCCACTCAAGCGAGGATGTGGTGGCTCCGCCGCCAATACCCTGATAGCGGTTAGTCAATTTGGTGGCAAAGCTTGCTATTCCTGCAAGGTTGCCAATGATGAGCCAGGACAATTTTATCTAGAGGATTTAACTCGCTGTGGTGTAGAGACCAATTTGCACCAACATCAGCCTGAAGCAGGGGTTACGGGAAAATGTTTGGTGTTTGTGACGCCAGATGCAGACCGCACCATGAATACGTTTTTGGGGATTTCAGGTAATTTCTCCGAGGCTGAGTTGCTACCGGATGCGATCGCATCCTCAAAATACACCTATATCGAAGGCTATCTGGTCACCTCTCCCGCCGCCAGAGCCGCCGCCATTAAAGCCCGAGACATGGCCCAAACCGCTGGTCTGAAAGTGTCTCTGACCCTCTCTGATTTCAATATGGTCAGCTTTTTCAAAGAAGGCCTTTTAGAAATGATCGGTTCAGGGGTAGATTTACTGTTTGCCAATGAAAGTGAAGCCCTCAAAATGGCAGAGACCGAAGATATGTCGGCGGCCATTGACCATATGAAAACCTTGGCAAAATGCTTTGCTATTACCCGTGGTTCGCAAGGATCGTTAATTTATGACGGCCAACAGGTATTGGAAATAGCGGCCGTCCCCGTGCAAGCAGTGGATACAGTCGGTGCAGGGGATATCTATGCAGGGGCTGTGCTCTATGGCATTACCAATGGCATGAGTTATGCAGAAGCTGGACATCTGGGTTCAGTGGCAGCAGCCAAGCTTGTGGCTAGTCTCGGGCCGCGATTGGCCACGGACGTCACCCATAGCTTGTTAGCGGAGGCAAAAACAAATCCATAACTTCAAGGGTTAGGGAGGGAAAGGTACAGGTGGCTAAGCCTGTGCCAGCCCTAGGTTCGAAATTGCAACAAGATTAACCTTGAAGACTGTGTAAGTGATGCAGTCTGAATCTGGTTATTGCTTCAACAGTAGGCTTCAGCTATGGGTTTAGAGACTTTTGAGCGGCCAGAGCCATATGCAAGAAATCTTGGTGTTGAGGCATGGACTCATGGGTATTTTGAGACAACCACAACAAGAACTCAATATTGCCCTTAGGTCCTGGTAGAGGAGACCAGGTCAAGCCTGAATAATGCCACCCTAAGGATGATGCGGCCTCCCAGACTTGTAACATCGCATCGGCATGGGCTTGAGGATCCCGCACAACGCCATGCTTGCCGACCCGAGCTTGACCCACTTCGAATTGAGGTTTAATCAGCAAAATTACTTCCCTCGGCTCTTGGAGAAGTATCCACAAAGCTGGCAACACCTTTGTTAAAGAGATAAACGAGACATCAATCACCCCCAAGTCAGGAACGATAGCTTGATCTGCATACAAATCTCCAGGCTGAAGATGCCGGAGATTGGTTCGCTCTTTGAGAATAACCCTCGGATCGATCCGGAGCTTCCAAGCGACTTGTCCATACCCTACATCAATGCCATAGACTTGTTTGGCCCCTGCTTGCAGCAGACAATCTGTAAACCCACCTGTGGAGATTCCCCCATCTAAGCAAATGCGATCTTGTACTGCTATTGGAAACTCAGATAGGGCTTGTTCTAATTTGTGACCGCCCCGAGAAACATAGGGAGATTTTTGTTTGACTTTGATATCGGCTGTCACCAAGACTTCCGTACCCGGCTTATCGACCAACTGCTGATTGACAGTGACTTCCCCTGCGCGAATCGTGCGTTGTGCCTGTTGTCGGGACGAACATAGCTCTAAGGAAACCAATAGGGTATCCAGTCGTTGCTTAGCCAAAGATGGTTTGATCTCCCAACGATACCTTCCTTATTCTAAAAGCCTGGATGGACGATGCCCTGCATTCCATTAAACCCCTTAAAATACTAAATAAGCCTTGCTCATTGCTTAATCTACGTTGGTCCCTATACAAATGTTTGGCAGTTTTCAAAATAGTCGACTCAGAATTGAAGTGAATGCCTCGGAGGCTGCACTTAGAGATGCCTTGACCCAAAGTTCTCAAATCAAGCAATGGTTGTGGCCCCAGACTTTTTCGAGTGATTTGCCAGGGATGTTGGTGTCCGGCAAGGTCTTTACCAGCTGGATTGGCCCCATAGAAATTCAGCATCACATCGATGTAGTGGACACCAATACCCTACGTTGTATTCTGAGCAAAGGGATTGATGGCTTTCAAGAATGGTCTTGGGGGGAGCAGTGGGTGCAGTCTCGATTAGAGGGGGTCTCTTTACTGCCCTTAAATGTAGGTCAAAGTTTGACCTTATTGCGGTTGAAAGCGTTTCTGGAATGGCGGCCTCAGGGTTAGCGAACCACCATCACCGAGCAGTGGGCATCACTGACTACCTGACTGCTAACAGATCTTTGGAGAATACGGGTGACACCCGTCAGTCCCCGACTACCAATCAGGATCAGGTTGGCCTCATAAATGTTGGCCAAGCGCACAATTTCTTCAGCGGGGTCACCGGTAACAATTTCGAGTTTGCTTTCTCCGGGCAGTGAGGCTTGGTGCGCTTGTAATGCTTCTTCTATCGGTCGGAACTGATCGTCCTTATGCGGACGATCGGCGGGCTGTTCTTCCCCGGTTTCGTTGGTGGCGATGACGTGAGTCAGGATCACTTTAGTCGATGGCAACAACTGCAAATTCTGCAAGGCCTGCATCACCCGCTTCGAGAGATCGGGGCTATCTAAAGCAACCAGGATTGTATTGAACACTCAACGTCTCTCCTGTACAACCAATGATCATGATTTTGAGGGTTGAGTCCCCCCAATCAATAGACTTGCATTGTCTAGACGCCCCCTGGTTCTGATAACAACAATTCTTAATTATGGTTAAGGAAGAGTGATAACCATGTCTAATGATTTAAGTCCCTGCCGTCGTTTACTCCATATTGATGTTAGTGCCCGTACGCAAGGATCATACTCCCGTCAGCTGACCCAAACCTTCGTTACCGACTGGAAACGGACTCACCCTAACCATGAAGTAACTTATCGGGATATCGGTACTCATCCGATTCCCCATATTAATGAGACTTGGGTGGCTGCCTACGAGTCTGAACCCGATCTGCGATCGCAAGAGATGCGGGATGCGATCGCACTCTCCGATACCCTGATTGATGAGCTAATGGCAGCAGACTGTTATCTGTTGGGCATCCCTATGTACAACCTCACAGTGCCCTCTAGTTTCAAAGCTTATATTGACCAGATCATCAGACGCGATCGCACCTTACAAATCGTCAATGGCCAAGCCCTAGGTCAGCTGAAAGATAAAAAGTTGATGGTAATTACGACCCGCAAGTTTGATTACGGTCCTGGCTCAGGACGAGAAGATCGGGATTTCCTCGAACCCTATCTCAGACATATTTTCGCCATCTTAGGACTCCAAGACATCACCTTTATCCATGCCGATCAGTTAGCATCACCCCCCGCAGACAAAGATCAATCTCTAAGCAAGGCGATCCATCTGATCCATCAACTTGCCCCTACCTTTTGACCCCGTCTACGAATAAAGGCTGAAAAGTATCACCTTTCCAGCCTTTTGTATCTCCATAATGCAAGCATAGAATGCTCAACATCGATTAGAGATAAAAATGTATTTTTTTATAAGTGTAATTAATCGTCTTGTTGCTTAAGAATTCCGGCAAATTGCTCTTTAACACCCTCCAATAAATTGGGTTGATCCCCTTGCACCTGAGGTACAAGGCCTGCATGTTGCTTTGACTCTTCCAAAGCCATAAACATAACGACTAACTTCTCTTGGGTTTTTTGTACAGCCTCCGCTAGTTGCTCCCGATTTTCCGTCATGTTCTCAATTTGATTGGATAAAGACGATATTTTACCTTGTGTTTCTTCCAGCTCTTTCTCAGTCGTTTGCTGTTTCACAATAGAACGAGCTTGTAAAAAAATGATGAGAAAAATTGCTGCTATGAACGCGAGAAACAGAAAATCTGGAGCCATGGTATCGTTCGCAGTCATATTAACCTTCCTTGTTTATAGGTGATGCACGCGCCTATTTATGGGTTACCACTTTGTGTAATCCACTGTAAAGCGCCCAGTAGAATCTTTCCCTCAACAGCATTTATCTACTGTTATAAACCAGGTTAAACTCACCTCTCAATACAGACCTCGCAAGTACAAAGACCCAAACTTATTGGGTAGCCGGTGTCTAGATACAGCTTGAACCCAATAAAAAACCTCGACCACAGGGATCGAGGAAACCAAGAATTTGATAGAAATCAGGCTAATGAACTAAAAAAAATGTTTACTAGGAGGTAAATCGATGTTTTTCAGCAGCAAGCTTCTGAATTTTGGATTAATAACTGAACAAGGACAGAATCTGTGCCAGTATTCCTTCGCCAGATATCACTTCAGTGACATAGCCTAGGAAAAATCCCAGCATTGCCAGGCGACCACTAAAATTTTCGGCAAAATCAGTGAAGCCCCACATTGGTTCGGGTGAGTTCATAGGGACGACTCCGTAGATACTATAGTATGTAACTTTATATTAAGTATATGACATTTAGCCAGGTTTGAGTCGAAGAAAGCTGTCTCTCAGTCTTGGGAACGAGAACGGGTCAGTTCAAT
>CALDHF010000173.1 GCA_937941595.1 uncultured Acaryochloris sp.
ACCCTGCAGCCATTCCTATGCCCTGATTATGAAAGATGTTCAGGGGATTGCACTTTCTCAGTTCTTACAGACTGCGGCCTCTCTCAAAGATGGGTTAACGATTGCCCTCCAGTTGGCAGAAATTCTGCACTATCTTAGCCAAAAGCGAATTTTACATAAGGACATTAAACCCGCCAATATCCTGATCCATCCCCAGACACTGCGGATCACACTGATTGACTTTGGCATTGCCTCATGTCTACCCAAAGAAATTCAGACCCTTAAAAATCCTCAGGTTTTAGAAGGCACCTTGGCCTATATGGCACCGGAACAAACCGGACGCATGAACCGGGGGATTGATTTTCGCAGTGACTTTTACGGTTTGGGCATCACGCTATTTGAATCATTTTCGGGGCAACTTCCCTTTCAAGCGGATGAACCAATGGGGTGGTTGCATTGCCATTTGGCTCAAAAGCCACCTTCTCTGACAGAGTTTGGGGTGCCTGAGGCGGTGGCCAACATCATTGCTAAGCTTCTAGCTAAGAATGCGGAAGACCGTTATCAGAGTGCTTTGGGATTGAAGCATGATCTGGAACAGTGTCTGACTCAATTAACGGAACAAGGCGATATTAAACCATTTGAGGTGGGGCAGCACGATGTTTGCGATCGCTTCTTGATACCCGAGAAACTCTATGGTCGTGACGCAGACGTTCAAACCCTGCTGAATGCCTTTGATCGGGTGACTCAGGGTACCTCAGAATTGATGTTGATCGCGGGTGTTGCGGGCATTGGCAAAACAGCCCTGGTCAATCAAGTTCACCTGCCCATCGCCCAACAAAAGGGCTTTTTTATCAAAGGCAAATTTGACCAGTTCAATCGCAACGTTCCCTTTTTCGCCTGGGTTCAAGCCCTACAGGAATTGATTAAACAACTCCTCAGTGAATCGGATAGCACCTTAGCAGACTGGAAAGCCAAAATCTTGGCAGGGGTGGGAGAACAGGGGCAAGTCCTCATAGAGGTCATTCCTGAGCTGGCCTTAATTTTAGGACCCCAACCTGAGGTTCCTGAACTGTCAGGTGTCGCTGCTCAGAATCGATTTAATCGGCTGTTTGGTCAGTTGATTCAGGTGTTTACCACCCACCCCCTAGTGATCTTTTTAGACGATCTACAGTGGGCGGACGCTGCCTCTTTAAACCTGCTGAAGCGACTGATGACGGGGACAGAGAGAGGATATCTGTTCATACTGGGTGCCTATCGAGAGAACGAGGTCTCGCCTGTCCATCCTTTGACGCTGACGCTGAAGGATCTGCAAGCTTCGGAAAAGACATTCCAAACCCTGGCCCTGGAACCCTTACAACCCCAGACTATCTTTCAGCTAGTCGCAGATAGTCTGCACTGTTCAGTCGAGAGTGCGACGCCATTAGCACAACTGGTTCATCAAAAGACCCAAGGGAACCCATTCTTTACCACCCAGTTTTTACAAGGGCTGCAGGCTGATGGCTGGATTACCTTTAATGCCGATGCCGGATACTGGGAATGCGATTTGAGCCAGATCCGCGCCTTAGCCTTGACCGATGATGTCGTTGAATTCATGGTCAACCGCTTGCAGCAATTGCCCCCAAAGACTCAGAACAAGCTTGCGATCGCAGCCTGTTTGGGGAACTCGTTTAAGCTGGACACCCTGGCCGTGGTCTGTGAACAATCCCCAGAAACCCTGGCCCATGACTTGTGGCCCGCGCTCCAGTCTGGACTGATCATTCCAGAAAACGAAACCTATAAATTGTTTCAGACCCTCCCCGATCAGCCAGTACCTGAGCTAACGACTCCCCTGGAGGTGTCCGTGACGTATCGGTTCTTGCATGATCGGGGACAACAAGCCGCCTATGCCCTTATCCCGGTCTCGCAAAAACATCAAACTCACTATCGAATGGGGCAGTTCTTACTCGACCATCTTCCCCCAGAAAAACAGGAAAAATCTCTGTTTAACATCGTTAATCAGCTGAATATCGGTCGAGATCTAATCACCGATGCCGAAGCTCGACATCAATTGATATCACTGAATTTGCGGGCAGGCATGAAGGCGAAATCAGCAACGGCCTATAGGGCGGCCTTGGACTACTTTAATATTGCCATTGACCTCCTGTCAGCAGAGGGCTGGCACCAGCATTATCTTTTTGCACTGGCGCTACATGACCATGCTGCTGAAGCCGCCTATCTGGTTGGCGATCAGGCCCGGATGGATGCCCTGATTCAAACCGTCACTCACCAGGCTCAGTCCTGCCTAGATACGGTTAACACAGTGCAGGTTAAAATGCTGTCCTGCTTGGGACAAAATCAGCCCTTGGTCAGCATTGAAATTGCCTGCAGCCTGCTTCAAGATTTAGGGGTGGTTTTGCCAGACTCCCCCACCCTAGAGGAGGTGAAGCAGGAGTTAAACATCTTTAAACAGTTGGCCGCCCCCTTCAGTTTCGATCAGATTGCCGCACTGCCCACCCTCACGGATCCCAAAGAATTGGCCATTATCAGCACCTTGATGCTGATGATATCGCCAACGATGATTACGAACCCTAATTTATTTTTTTGGATTGCTCTGGTGGCCAACAAGCTGTTTCTAGAATCTGGGAACACTCCTTATTCGGCTTGTGGCTACTTGGCTTTGGCCATTCTATTCAAGAAACTAGAACAGGATATCGATGTGGCCTATGACTGGGGAAATCTATCGTTACAGCTTCTCCACACCCCCCATGGCGAAATTTTGGGCAATCGGGTGTACCAATCCATGGGCGCGTTTATCCTTCATGGGAAACGCCATGTCGAAGAAACCTTGAGTGTTTTGCAGCAGGCTTACACCAGTAGCTTAGACACAGGTGATTTTGAATTTGTGGGTTACGCATTAATGGTGAAATGCTACAACCTGTATTTTCTAGGACGGGAATTATCGGAGGTACAGCAAGCGATTCGCCAGGCCAATGATGCCTTATCCGACCTGGGGCAAAATCTGCCCTGGTCCTGGAATCAATGCTGTGATCGAGCGATCACTCAACTCTCCAATGCTGAACCGGATGCTGATTTCGGAGCAGGGCCGGAGGCGGATACCTATATTCAAGCTAAACAAGCACAAGGGGATGCCTTTGGGCTTTGTTATTTTTATTTGAATCAAGCCATCCTGCGGTATACCTTGGGAGACTATCCGCAAGCCTTAGCCGCTTCCGAATTAGTCGAGCACTACTTACCAGGACAGGCCGGAATGCTGTCGGAAGTGGTGTTCTATTTCTATGATTCGTTAATTCGGTGTGCCCAAGGACCGGACGATGCCCAAGTGTTCGCCAAAGTCCATGAAAATCAACAGAAAATGAGACATTGGGCGGATCACGCCCCCATGAATTTCCAACATAAATATGAGCTAGTGTATGCGGAGGAACAGCGGTGCTTGGGCGATCGCTTAGCGGCGATGGACGCCTACGATCGGGCCATTGCTGGAGCAAAGGAACATGGCTATGTACAAGAACAAGCCCTCGCCAATGAACGGGCGGCCCAGTTTTATTTGGACTGGGGTAAAGAAAAAATTGCGGCCGTTTACATGCAAGAGGCGTATGACGGTTACCTCCGCTGGGGGGCAAAGACCAAAACCAATGACCTCATCAACGACTATGCACCGCTTCTCCAGCCCATTCTCCAACCGATCAACACCATCGACCCGCTGACGACGCTGAATAGCATTGCTCCATTACATCTGTCCAGCCATTCAACAGCTAGCCGCTCCCCAGCTGCGCCCGAAAATCTCAATGCAGCCTTAGATCTAGCAACACTCTTTAAATCCGCCCAAGCGCTGTCTGAAAGCCTTGATTTGAACGCACTGTTAGAAAAACTAGCTCCGATGATGCTTCAGGCATCCGGGGCAGAACGGTTGGTGCTGCTGTTCCCCGATGATGACCATGCCTGGCAGGTCAGAGTCACGGCGACAGCTGAGACTACTCAGTTGGTTTCAGTCCCCCTGATGGACCATCCCCACCTGCCGGTAAAGCTGATTCAATATGTCCAACGGACCCAAGAGATTTTGGTCGTTGATGGACAAGACCCATCGCTCCCGGCTGACTCTTACCTACAACACCATTCCCGCAGCATGTTGTGCTTGCCATTGCTGCACCAGAACAAACTCAATGGTCTGTTGTATCTGCAACATCATTCTGTGCCTGGGGTTTTTAGTCGAGATTGCATCACCGTCCTCAACTTTCTCTGCACCCAAACTGCCATTGCTTTAGAGAATGCGCTACTTAAGCAGACGCTAGAACAAAAACTGGAAGTTCAAACAGCAAAACGCCAAGCCAGTGAAACTCGCCTGCGGAACATGGTCGATAACATTCCAGGCGTAGTTTACCAAGCCCGCATGACGGAAGATAGCGCGGATTCCCTCTCCTATATCAGTTCTAATTGTCAGACCCTCTATGAGTTATCTGCGCAAACCATGATGAAGGGGCAGTGCAGCTTGCGGGATTTCGAGTACAGCGAAGATAAACAGATCATCGATCAGATGCTGGCGGAGGCGAATCAAACCTTACAGCCCTTTAATCACGAATTTCGGATTATTACACCTTCAGGCCATCTGAAATGGGTGCAAGTCATTTCCCGTCCCAGCCAACAGCCCGATGGATCAACCCACTGGGATGGGATTGTCATGGATGTCAGCGATCGCAAGCAATTAGAACAAGAGCAAAATAGGCTTATTCAAATTTTGCAGTCAACCACCGATTTTGTTGGTATCTGCAAGCCTGGAAAAGGAATTTTGTGGCAAAACCAACCTTTTCGGAAATTACGTCCTGACTTGAATGTGTTTAATGAACTCATACCTATTTCTAAGTTGTATCCCCAATGGGCTTTTGACATTCTTGAAGAAGAGGGACTGCCAGCTGCCATTCAGAATGGAACTTGGTCGGGAGAAACCGCTTTACTGACGCCCTCTGGCAAGGAAATTCCTACGTCTCAGGTGATTATTGCCCATACATCAGAACAAGGGGAAGTTGAGTACCTCTCAACTATTTTGCGAGACATCAGTGAACGCGAAGCCATTGAGCGCCAGTTGGAATTTACCCAATATGGCCTCGATCATGCTGCGAATTGTTTTTACTGTCTGGATGAAGACGCAAATATTGTCCAAGTGAACCAAGCGAGTTGTCAGCGCACGGGCTATACCAAGGCGCAACTGCTCAATTTGCCATTTCATGACCTAACACCCACCTGTCCTAAAGCAACCACGTGGAAGCCCCACTGGGAAAAGCTGAAACGCCTGAAAAGCTATTCCTTTGAGTCTGTTCACCAAACGGCCACGGGAGAAATATTCCCAGTCGAGGTGGTGTGTAACTATTTAGAATTCGATGGCAAAGCGTACGACTTTGAATTGATTCGAGATATTACTGATCGCAAAGCAGCAGAATTAGCCTTAAAGGAGAGTCAAGCTCGATTCCAGCACATCACTGAAAACATACCTGGAATGATCTTTCGCTGTGTTCTTCATCCAGATGGAACGGATGAGATGACCTATGTCAGTGCCCAGGTTAAGGAGATATTTGAACTGGAACCTGAAGCGGTTCTCGACGATGGTGGTCGTCAAATGTGGGAGAGAACCCACCCCGATGATATTGCCAAGATAAAAGCTGATATGCAGATTTCCGCTGAAACCTTGCGACCGTTTAAGAGCGAACACCGCTTAATATTGCCCCAAAAAGGCACGAGATGGATACAAGCCACTGCTCGCCCAGAACAGCTGGATAATGGCGATATTGTTTGGCATGGCATAAATTTTGATATCACCGATCGCAAAGCAGCAGAACTAGCTCTCCAAAGGGCTCAAGCCCAATTGCGCCGGATGACGGAAAATGTACCGGGGATGATTTATCGCTGGGTTATAAGGGCGGATGGCAGTCAAGCGTTTATCTATGTCAGTTCTAAGGTGCGAGATTTTTTCGAGCTCGAACCTGAATCTGTTCTCAAAAATGAAACGCTGATTTGGGACAGAATTCATCCGGATGATATTTCTCAGTTGCAAGGTGCGATTGCGTTGAGTACCGATATTTTGCAACCTTTCACC
>CALDHF010000174.1 GCA_937941595.1 uncultured Acaryochloris sp.
ACTTTTTTCAGTTGTTCGACTAAGGCCTTTTCAGCTTTGGCGATATGACCGGGATACCACTGAATGGGGGGAGTAGACATCAGATGGCCTAAAGTCGCTCCAAGCGATCGCGCAAAATCTCAGCCTGCTTCTCAGCTTCAGCCAGGGTGTCCCGTGCTCCTTGAACAACCGCAGGTGGGGCTTGATTCACAAAGTTGGAATTGTTTAATCGGCCACTACAGGATCTGATTTCAGCTTCTGCTTTTTTGAGATCTTTGTTGAGCTTGGTTTTTAAGACCTCGATATCCAGGCCGCTCAGGGGGAGAAGAACTTGCACGGTGCCCACGACACCAATGATGGTTTGCTGGATTTCTCCGTCAACGGTAGGGGTGATACTCAGGGATTCTACCCGGGCTAGATCTTGGAGGTAGGTTTGACCCGCAGTGAGGATTTGGCGTTCGCGCTCACTTCCACTTTGCAAAATGATGGTGATGGGCTGCTTGGGCTTAATGCTGGCTTCGGCCCGGAGATTGCGAATGGTGCGGATGGTCTCAATCACTAGCTCAAACTGTTCTTCAATGCCTGGATCGACCCATGCGGTAAACTCTGACGACTTCGTACCTATATCTGTTGCTATTTCAGGTGTGTGAATATTAGGTGTAAGGTCATCAGCCATATCGTCCTCTGCACCACGGGTCTCTTCACCCACGATGGGTAGAACTGGAGCCAAGTCTCCTCCCATGGCTTGGGCTGTCGTATCTAGGGTGTTGGCATTGCTTAGCAAGGGTAAGATTTCTGCCGTTTGCTTTTGTAAGGATTCCATCCAGGCTTGCCGATCCTCATACCAAAGCAAACGGCGATAGGCAAAATTAAGGGAATATCCTAACCCGATCAGTTCAAAAATACTGCCCAGTAGCGGCACGCGATTAATGGTACTCAAAACGGCAGCAGTTGCTGCTAGGCCCACTAACCCCAAAATAAACACACTGACCCATAGCAGCACCGTTTGATTGAGGTCGAAGAAACGACCGATGTAAGCTGGTAACTCCCCAAAGGCATGCAGCGCGTCACGCCAACCAAAATCATGAATCTCTGGTTCAGGGGGGGCCGTCTCTGGCGACTCTGGATGGGTATCAGCGTTAGGCACCTCGTCTGTAGGTGGGGCTGCTGGAGCTATTGGTTCTGGGTTGGCAGCGGCTGAATCCGTAATAACAGGAGATGATAAGGGTACTGTTTCCGTCACCAGTTGAATATGAGCGGCTTCGGGATAAGGCTGACTCGCTAAATATTGCTCTGATGCGGGTTGAGTCAGGGTCTGCCAAATTTCTTCTGTAATATGGGGCATAAACGGATGAAACAGTTTTAAGGTTCCCTCTAATACATAGGCCAGAGTTTGTTGGGCCACTCGCTGAGAAGCAGTACCCTCTTGGCGCAAGCGAGGTTTGACCAGCTCGATATACCAATCACAAAAGTCACCCCAAATAAATTCATAGAGTCCTTTAGAGGCTTCGCCTAGGCCATAGGCATCAATCTGACTCCGGGTTTGCTGCACTAGACGATGGTAGCGAGATAGGATCCAGCGATCGGCCAGTTCCAAATCAGCAATGGCAGGCTGTCTTAATTGCGCTGGAGTTTGGCCATTGAGGTTCATCAACACGAACCGGGAGGCGTTCCATAACTTGTTGGCAAAGTTGCGAGAGGCCTCCACCGATGTCGATTCATCGGTTTTGCGGTCATACTCCAAGCGAATATCTTGACCCGCCCCTGCCACTTCTCGGATCAGGGTATAGCGGAGGGCATCGGTGCCATACTTGTCGATCAAGATCAGGGGATCAATCCCATTGTTGGACGACTTGGACATTTTTTTATTGTTCTCGTCCCGGACTAGGCCGTGAATATAGACATCCTTGAAGGGCATCTCTCCCGTAAAATGTCCTGCCATCAGGGTCATGCGGGCCACCCAAAAGAAAATGATGTCAAAGCCTGTCACCAGAGTGGCTGTTGGATAGTAGGTTGACAGATCAGCCGTTTCCTCCGGCCAGCCCAAGGTGGAGAAGGGCCATAACCCCGATGAAAACCAGGTATCTAATACATCAGGATCCTGGTGGAGCTGGACCTCTGGCCCAAACCGCTCGATAGCCTGTTGGTGGGCGGATTCGGCATTCTCGGCGACGACGAAGGGGGTATCTTCACGAATTTCGCCTTCGGTTTCGCTAATGGCATACCAGGCTGGAATTTGATGTCCCCACCAGAGTTGCCGCGAGATACACCAGTCTCTAAGATTCACCAGCCAATCCCGGTACACCTTGGTCCAACGCTCAGGAATAAAGTCTGGCGACTGCTGCTCATCCAGAAAGGCCAACGTCCGTTTCGCCAGCGGTTCGGTTTTGACAAACCATTGGGTTGAGATCAGGGGTTCGACGGGGACCTTGCCACGATCGCTATAGGGAACGCTATGGCGATACGCCTCGGTTTTAATCAGACAGCCATCTGCTTCTAGACGTTGCAAAACCCGCTTGCGGGCTTCAAACCGATCTAGTCCGGCAAAAATTTCCCCGTTTTCATTCAGGGATCCATCCTTATTGAGGATGTTGATAAAAGGCAAATCATGGCGCTGACCCATGGCAAAGTCATTGGGGTCATGGGCCGGGGTGACCTTGACACAACCAGTCCCAAATTCAGGATCCACCAGCTCATCCGCAATCACCGGAATCTCCCGCTCGGTAATCGGGAGCTTAATCGTTTTGCCAATTAAATCTTGATAGCGCTCATCCTTGGGATTGACTGCCACGGCAGTATCTCCAAGCATTGTTTCGGGGCGAGTCGTGGCGACTTCGACAAAGCCAGAGCCATCGCTGAGGGGATAGCGGAAGTGCCAGAGATGACCGTCGACTTCTTTATTCTCTACTTCCTGGTCGGATACGGCTGACTGACTGGCAGGGCACCAGTTCACCATATAGTTGCCGCGATAGATTAGCCCCTCTGTATGCATCTGGACAAAGGCTTTGTTGACCGCGGTGGATAGTCCTTCATCCATAGTGAACCGTTCACGGGTCCAGTCCACAGAGACTCCCAAACGTCGCTGCTGATGGACAATTCTGCCGCCCGATTCTGCTTTCCAGCGCTGGGCACGCTCTAAAAATTCATCTCGGCCAATGTCATAGCGCGTTTTCCCTTCCTCTTGCAGCTGCTTTTCCAAAATGGAATGGACGGCAATACTGGCATGATCGGTTCCAGGCAGCCACAACGTATTGTCACCAATCATGCGGTGGTAGCGAATGAGGACGTCAATTAAAGCTGCCTCAAAGGCATGACCCATATGGAGACTGCCGGTGACGTTAGGTGGCGGAATGACGATGCAATAGGGTTTACCAGGATGCTGAGGATCCGCTTTAAAGACGTCTTTGCTTTCCCAAAGGTCTTGCCATTTGGCTTCAGTGACTTCGGGATTGTACTGACTGGAGAGCGAAGGGGCGGTGGCAATCATAAACTTAAATGATTTGGGAGAGGAGGATATGGGGGTGATACTGATATCAGCGTTAGATTAAATTCTGCCATATTTGCTTGTGCCTGTTGGTCTTTACAAAGAATGCTTATGGATTTCTCCGTAATTAGTCCTTTGAACTTGACAGTAGTAACGCTAGAATAACCAGAGAGAACAAACGTCGGTAGGCCAAGTTTTGGCTACATTCAAGAAGATTCGCGATTTCATCCTGAGTTAGTTGACTTACCTCCGCATTCCAATCTCGATACGTTGTTTATTTGATTCTGAAGGTAAGGTATGACAGTTTACATCGGTAACCTATCCTATGAGGTTACAGAGGATGATTTGAGTGCAGTATTTGCCGAATATGGCGCTGTTAAGCAGGCTAAGCTTCCTGTCGATCGTGAATCCGGTCGCAAACGAGGTTTTGGGTTCGTGGAGATGGAAGATGAGTCCCATGAAGACAAAGCCATCGAGGAGCTAGATGGTGCTGAGTGGATGGGACGCACCCTAAAAGTTAATAAAGCCAAACCCCGTACGCCCAGAGCCAGCAACAGCGGTGGTGGTGGTTGGAATTAAGCCAGGGATCTTCGAAAGCGCTAGGATATAGAATCCCAATCTGTACCCCATCGAGGTTTAGGATAGGGGTAATGTGTCTTCGCGTTTTCTGTCCCATTTTTATGTTTGGATGACTGGAAGACCAGTCGTCCGTTTGTTAGACAATCTTAGTCGGAGAAGTTGAATGACCCAAGTGGTCCTTGGAGACGATGAGCAATTAGAATCCGCGCTGCGTCGTTTTAAGCGAAAAGTATCCAGAGCTGGCATTTTCGCTGATATGAAAAAGAATCGTCATTTTGAGACTCCTGCTCAAAAGCGACAGCGAAAAACTACAGCTAGACATCGTGAGCGTCGAAGAATGCGGAGTCGCGGGCAAGGGCGTTAATTCAGCTTTTCTAATGAAAAAGTCTGGTAGCCTTCACCTTTGCTCAAAATTGTTTGACCCATTGCATCTGCCCCTGAACTAAACGGAGAACCACAATGGCACCTGCCAAAGTAGGAGATACTGTGTCGATTCACTATACCGGAAAGCTGAATGACGGTACGGTGTTCGACTCTTCATTAGAGCGCGATCCTTTGCAATTCTCTATTGGAGGACAACAAGTTATCCCTGGATTTGAGCAGGCTGTTATTGGTATGACTCCTGGAGAATCCAAGACACAGGCGATCCCCTGTGATCAGGCCTATGGTCCTCACCATGGTGATATGGTCGTCACGGTTGAACGCCAACAGATTCCCAGCGACTTCGAGCTGGAGGTGGGTCAGCAATTGCAGATTCGAAATCAAGAAGGACAGGCTATTCCGGTCATGGTCAGTGATATTGTTGATGATCAGGTGACTCTGGATGGTAATCACCCATTGGCTGGTGAAGATCTAACGTTTGATATTCAGCTTGTGAGCATTGCAGATTAACTGCCCTTTCTTTACGAAACTTTATATCCCTAGTCTATACCATTGGATTATGGCGTAGTGGGTATCAACAATAGGCTGACTCCAGTCTTGGTTGTTGCATCAGATGGATGGTATTTCTGATAGTAGCGATGACAGGTTTGATGCAGAATGCCACTTTCGAGGTTGATGGCATCAGGTAATGGCCTCTAAGGTTTGATATTGATGATCCTTTAAGGGGTAAGGATGCGGGTTGCGATCACAACTTTCTTCCCAAGTAACAAAATTTTCGACCATCAGCTTCTGGCATAACCTGAGGCCCACATCCCTTCGTAGCTCTGAGACTTGTTTCCCTTCATAGAATCGTTTCAAGCGTGCTTGGGGTTCGCCAGACTCGAAACAGGTCTTAGACATTTCTAAAAGAGAAATGGGTATAAAAAAGTATGCGCTCTCCAGAGAGAAGCGCTGCATTTTGTCTTACAGTTACAATATTTACTTTTATATAGTTTCTTGACGTATATGATCATTATTAGTAGAAGTAAGTCGCCTGATTTTGTGATCAGACTGACTGCCTCGGCTGAGCTCATGAGTCCTAGACGCCTATTATTTGACTTGCATTTATAAAGACTATTAAACAATGACCAAAAACAACGCTTTCCTAACCCTAGTGCTATCCGTTGCGGCTGGCTTAATTACCGTTGCTTTTGGTTTTTGGAGTACAACAGAGAAAGAAGCATCCTTTACTTCATCTGCCCGCAATAATCCCCTTCCCAATCCTAGTGTTGCGCCTATCCCATCTAATCTCCCGAAGGTGCAACCCGATATAGCCCTAGTCGATCCCACAAGTATTCCACCCACTTCAGCAA
>CALDHF010000175.1 GCA_937941595.1 uncultured Acaryochloris sp.
CCATAGATCACATTCACCCAGGCCGTGACGGTACTATCCCGGCGCGGTTTGGTAATATCCTCGACAATTTGAATCGGTTCCGTCGCCAATACCTGCTGACCGTTGGCGACTTGTTCTAATAAATCTTGCAACCGATTGGCATGTTGAGGCCCCATCACCAAATCCACTTCCGGCACCCGACGCAGCAGAGCGTCTCCTTCTTGTTGGGCGACACAACCTGCGACGACTAGGGTTAAATCGGGCTGGGCATGTTTGCGCTTGGCCTGCCGCCCCAGATAGGAATAGACTTTGTGCTCGGCATTGTCTCGAATCGTACAGGTATTGCAAAGAATCAGATTGGCATCATCGGGGTTCTCTGACCATTGATAACCCATATTTTCCAAAACCCCTGCCATCCGCTCAGAGTCGGCTTTGTTCATCTGACAACCATAGGTCGTGATGTGATATCGGCGTGAATCGGAATTCATAAAGTTATGTAAAGTGCTAGAGGGTTGAGCAGGTCTGAAAAGAGAGACTGTCCTTATGGTAAATCAATCAGGAATGGGTTAGCCGAAGTCGTTATGAATAATGGGGTTGCTGTCCTTGCTGTCAGCCGATAAAACTCCGAATGATCCCCAAATTATGTTATAAAAACAGAGGTTTAGTTGTGTAAAGTGCTTTTGAGAAATATTGATTTGTCTTGCGATTAGATCCTTTCTCGACACCTTTTTTCAATCTAGCCCTTATAGATCAGAAGCCCAATTTTAAGTCCAAGTCTAAGATCTGACAGCATGCTGGGTCGGCGGCAAGACTGATACATGGGGGTTGATCACGTATTTCAGCTCAGGAGATTCCTAATTCAGCTATGACTGCATCCCTTGTCAAGTCTGACCCCAAACTACGGACACTGACCAACCCAGATATTACGCTCCAAGACGTTATTAAGTCTCTCCCCAAAGATTGCTTTAAGCAGAATGCTGCTAAAGCTTGGACTGGAGCCATTGTCAATGTACTAATGGTTGCTCTTGGATATGTAGCCATTGTCAACGCTCCCTGGTTTCTGCTGCCCATCGCCTGGATTTTTACCGGGACTGCCCTCACCGGTTTTTTTGTGATTGGTCATGATGCGGGGCATCGGTCCTTTGCTAAAAACCGTTGGGTCAACGATTTGGTAGGGCACCTGTTTATGGCACCTCTGATCTATCCGTTTCATTGCTGGCGAATTCTGCATAACTTCCACCATACCCATACCAATGAGTTGGATGTGGACAATGCTTGGCGGCCTTTTGATGGCGCTGAATATGAAAGCCTTGATCCTGTGATCCGCACTGTCTATGAGCAGATTCGCGGCTATTTCTGGTGGGTCGGCTCCATTGTCCATTGGGCTAATCTGCATTTCAACTGGAATTCCTTTGATGAGAAGGATCGAGATGATGTCAAGCTGTCCATTGGCGTTGCCGTATTGTTCGCTGCGATCGCATTTCCTGCTCTGATCTACACCACAGGCATTTGGGGCTTCGTCAAGTTTTGGCTGATTCCCTGGATGGTCTACCACTTCTGGATGAGCACCTTCACCATCGTTCACCATACGGCTGCTGACATTCCTTTTCAGCCTACAGAGGTCTGGAATGCTGCGGAAGCCCAACTCGTCGGGTCAGTCCATTGCGACTATCCCTTCTGGGTTGAGTTTCTCTGCCATGACATTAATGTCCATATTCCTCATCACGTTTCTACTGCTATTCCTTCCTACAATCTGCGCATGGCCCACAAAAGCCTCAAAGAAAACTGGGGTGAATATGTTTACGAACGTAAGTTCAATTGGGCGTTGATGAAAGAGATTTCGGAAGAATGCCATTTGTACGATGCTGAGAAGGCCTACCGATCCTTTAACGAACATGCAGCTAGCTAAAAGGGAGAACTACTATCCTGAGCTAGGGGTTGATAAACAGGCATGGTCAACTTAAAAGGCGTCAATCTTTACTTAGTTGGAATGATGGGGGCCGGTAAATCCACTACCGGACGCGTCTTGGCCAAGGAAATGGGGTATGGCTTCATCGATACGGATGATCTAATTACTCAAGTGGCTGGGCAAACTATTAGCGATATCTTTGCCCAGTCTGGTGAGGATCACTTTCGTCAATTGGAGTCTCAAGTTCTAGCAGAAGTTGCTGCCCATACCAAATTAGTGGTAGCAACGGGCGGGGGGATTGTCCTCGGGGCTAAGAACTGGAGTTACTTACGCCATGGTCTAGTGGTATGGCTAGATGGGACACCTGACCACCTGTGGCAGCGGTTAAAGAATGACCCTTCTCGCCCTTTACTACAGGTACCCAATCCAGAAAAAGTTTTAGCGGATTTATTAACCCAGCGACGCCCCCTCTATCGGCAAGCTGATGTTCACATTCTGCTTAAAGCTGACCAGTCCGTTGAAGCCGTCCAGAAGTTGGTTTTACAAGAAATCGCCAAAGTGATCCGAGCCGAACCTACTCCCCCAACATCCTAAAATTAATGCTGTTATTGCCAGTGATCCTGCTTAATCCTTTAGACTAGGGGCAGTGAGGATGGGTGCGATGAAACTCTTGAAAATTTACTGTCAGCTTTTGCCTTCCGAATAAAAATTGAGGAGGGGAGGATTTTTTTATGTCAATCTCTAACATCCCTGATTCATTGTCTTGGCTCGATCAAACAAAGGCTTATCTAGCCCAGACTCAGTACATCGAAGCCCTAACCTCTATTCATCAAGGATTAACTGTCGAGTCTAGAAATGCCGAAGCTTGGTTGCAGTGCGGTACTATCCTCCAAAAGTTAGGATTTTATGGTGAGGCGATTACGGCCAACCACAATGCGCAACGCCTTTATGACAGTCCTGATGCCGACCTTGAATTAATTCCATTTGAAGTCTTATTAGCCCAGGCTCAAGGGCAGATGGAGACAGTGGGTTCCCCCTCCTCTATTACTCAAGCAGGACTATCCCCCGTCGTATCGGCCGACTTCGACTTTTGGTGGAAACGGGCCCGAGTGTCTCTCCAAGCAGGGGACTATGCTGCGGCTTTGTCTGCCTATGATCGAGCCCTAGAGTTTAGACCCCAGGAGGCTCAGGCTTGGTATCGTCGAGGCTTAGCTCTTTATCATTTGCGGCAATACGAAGCTGCGATCGCAAGCTTTGACCAAGCCATCGACCATCAGCCCAATTGTTATCAAGCCTGGAACAACCGCGCCAGCATTTTAGTCCAGTTCGGAAAACTCGAAGAAGCCATCCATAGCTACGACAAAGCCTTGCAGGGGACCGACGGTCAGCTATGGCAAGCCTGGGATGATCGGAGCATGGCGATTCTACATCTCCGAGGGTTAGAGGCCGGAGTCACAGCTTTAGATGAGGGTATCCAAGCCCTATGGCGTGATTCAGAAGATTATCAACTCGGATGTGGAAGTCTGCATCAACACAAAGGCGATCTGCACTCTCAATATGCATGGCAGCACTCCCATCCTCTATCCCAGTGGAGAGCAGCTAAACTTAGCTATTTAAAAGCGCTAAGCTTACTGGACTTTAAAACTTTTCCACAACAACATCTAGAAGTTTGGCAATCGCTGTTGCAAGTTCGGTTTCATCTACAAGAGAAGACAGCAATCCATTCCATGCTTTTGGAAGCTGCGATCAAACTCAAAACGCTGCATCAAGATCCCGATCTAACGTCAGAGCAACACCTGCAAATAGAACACAAGTTTGCGGGCTTCCAACAAATGCAAGTGAATTGGTTAATCGTGCAGAACCAACTGCAAAAAGCAGTGCTGTGGGCAGAGCAATGCTTGGATCGCCACCTTGGCTGTTGGCGTTTTGGCCTAGAGTATGAGGCCAATCAGCTCCAATATGACGATCTACAGCCCCTACTCAATCCTCAAAGAGCCATCATTATTTGGCACGACAGCCCAGTGGCGCTGTCGACCTTTATCCTTAAGCACGATCAGGATCCAATATTGTTTTGGGCAGGTCCAAACCCATCTGAACAGACGAACACATCTGAGAGAGAGGCTTTTTCCACTCACCAGCACGCTCAATTGCAACGCTGGCAGAAAACTTGGCAAAAATCTCAACAATCTTCTCGCGACACGGATCAATCCTTAGCCGATCGTGTCTCAGAATTTTGGCTACAGGGGCAGGCCGCCCAACAGTTAGCACAACTCAAAGAAATTATTGGCATTGAGACGCTATGTCAAACAGAGTTATCTAATATCCATGAACTCATTCTGATTACACCTGCGGCTTGGCGCAGTGTTCCCTTGCCACTGATGTTTTCAGAACAATTCAGCATTACCACCCTGCCCAGTTTGCAAATTAGCCTTAACTTACTCCAGTCTGAGTCGGTCCATAAAAATCATTTACTTAGCATCGTGCCACCAGTGATCTCTGATGCCCACTCTCACAATGGTTCCAGTGAGTTGTCAGAACTCGAAGCCTTGGCAATTTCTCAAGCCTATTCTCAGCAAATTCAGCTGTCAGGCCCCCAGCTAACCAAAAAAACAGCAATGGCTGCTCTCAAAGTGTCGGGAGGACGGGTTCACTTTACCGGGGTGATCGAGCAAAATCCACAGCAGCCCGCCCATACAGCAATGTTGCTCACACCACCATCCCGTCTACTTCTATCAGAATTGATGGCATTAAATTGGGACATGTATTCAATGGTTTGTCTGACGGGGGGAACTAAAGTGCTGAAATCCGCAGCCTCCCCAATACTGGATATTGACCTAGAAACAGTTTTGTTAACGGCAGGGGTGCAACATGTGATCAGTAGCTTATGGCCTGTGAATCATTACTCTCGGGTGCTGTTGATGGCTCATTTTCACCAATTATTGACCCGAGATAGTAATCCAGTCCATGCCCTGAAGCAAGCCCAACATTGGTTGCGATCGCGAACCTATCCAGAGATTTTAGAATGGTTGACCCACCTAGCGGAGACACCAGACATTCCCCCTAAATGTGTTGCCATGCTCAACAGTATCTATTCTCAAGTCCAATCTACTGCTGATCAAGATGATGCCCCCAGGTATCCTTATCTGCACCCTTGGTACTGGGCAGGGTTTACGATCATGGGTAATTTCCCAGAGCTGGTGGTGTGGTAGTCATCTCAGTGCTTAAGCCGGGGGGGAACGAAAGTGGCGAATAATACCCTGAGTCAAACCCTCCAGCGTATATTCTTCTGCCTCTATATCGACTCGGCCAAAGATCTGACGACAGGTTAGGGATGTTTGAGGACCGATAGAAGCAATGGTCAGAGGTTCATGCCATTGCCAATCTTGTGCTGAGGGAGAATTGGACTCTGTGCCAACGCTTTGCTCAATTAACTGATGAAAATAACGGACTGTTTTCGAGCTGGCAAAGGTGACCACATCTATGGATTGGTTTTGCAGCGCCTCGATCACTCTGGAGTCTACGGTCTGAGGACAACAGGACTGATAAGCTGCCACCTCAACAACCGTCGCACCTCTCGCTGTAAATTGTTTAACCAAAACGTCACGTCCACCACTTTCAACCCTAGGAAATAAAAGGGTCTGCCCTGCTAAGGTTTCAGCACTTGGGAAATGGTCCACTAGGGCATCCGCAACGTAATCAGGAGGAATATAATCAGCCTGCAATCCCTGTTGATTAAGGGCTTTTGCGGTTTTCCGACCCACCACAGCGATTTTTAAGGAGGCTAAGGCTCTGGCATCTTTACCCTGATGGAATAAGCGTTCTAAAAAGCCAGTGACCCCATTGCCTGACGTTAAGATCAGCCAGTCAAACTGATCCAGGGTTGCGATCGCAGCATCCAATTCCTCCCAAGAAGAGGGTGGAGCAATTATCAACGCAGGCATGTCCATTACCTCAGCGCCTGCCAAGGCTAAAGATTGACTAAAGGCTTGAGATTGGGCAGCCGCTCGAGTCACCAAAATTGTTTTGCCCGACAGGGATAAATTGGTTAAGGGCTCAGCAGAAATAGCATCCATTTTCAATCGTTGAGCAGCATCCATCAGAACATCTTGACTGATCTCGTTGTCCCCCAAGCCTAAGGTTTGTCGCAACAGCACCACTTTTCCTACCACAATGACACAGGGAGATAAAGCTTCTCCTTCCGTTTGCGACACAATAGTGCCTAGGGTCCCTGTCCACACCCGCTGGTGGCCCCAGCCCCCCCAACGAATCACGGCAATAGGATGATGCAACGGCTGTCCATGCTGCCTCAAATGATCAATGACCCTAGTGAGTTGCCGTCCTCCCATCAAAATAATCAAGGTATCCAAAGAAGCCAGGCCAGACCAATTCAGTCTGTCTGGTTCATGGGCACTTAAAACCGTAAAATTCTGACTATATCGGGCATCTGTCAGGGGAATTCCGGCAAACAAAGGGGCAGCCAAGGCTGAAGAGATTCCTGGTAATATCTCAACTGGGCATTCCGCAGCATGGAGCGCTAGAATTTCGGAAGCTGTGCGCCCAAAAACGAACGGATCGCCACTCTTTAGGCGAACTACCTGCTGCCCTCGCTGGCAGTGCTCAACCAATAATAAATTAATATCAGATTGAGAGGTACTAGGACCCTTGCCCCGCTTGCCAACTGAGATTAGCAGACAAGTTTTCTGAGCCAAGTTTAATAATTCTGGATTAATCAGGGCATCATAGAGGATGACGTCAGCCTTAGCTAGCAGGTTTTGTCCCACAACCGTAAGATGGTCATGTCCCCCCGGTCCTGCACCAATGATAAAGACCTTGCCTTGCGATCGAGGCATTTGAGATTTGGAATATATATCTGAACTCAAAACCTTATAGACTTCAACTGCCCTGATCCTAGCCTGAATTGTTAGCACGAACATATTTCTTGCGAAAACAATTGACTAAAATTGAGCAGTTTTTGTCCATCCTGAGATGACGATTCAAGGTCAATATTCAACCAGATCACTCAAAAACCGTAAGAATTCCAGCTATTTGATGTGAATATAGTGCTTAAGACGATGGAGAAAAGGATGCGAAGAACAGTACTAGGGGTAACTTTTATCCTTCTATCAATGGGGATAGGAAGTTGTGCGTTGATTGGGGGGGATGAACCAGAGGTTGAGCAATCATCCGAAACACCCTCTGAACAGTCTTTTCCAAGTCCCTCACCCGAAATTCCTGCACCGCCTGCAGCGAAAGTCGTTTTAACTCGTCCGACTAATCCAGACGAGCGCTTACGGGTTGTCAAGAGTGGTCGCACCGACCCCTTTGCCGAGATTGTCCCTAGCGTTACCCCAAGTAGCTCAAATCCTCTTTCAGTCACCTTCAACCCCAGATCGCAATCAACCTCACAAACTTCAAAGCAGGAGCGTCCCCCTACAGCCTCAACAACGGTTAAGGTGCCAAAGCCTGGATCCTCACCGAAATCTGTGACCTCTGCTTCTACCTCTAAGCCCAGTACCCCCAGCAAAATTGTTTTGCCCACGTTACCTAAGCCAGAAGTTGCCCAGGGTGTAAAGGTCACGGGTGTTATCAACCTAGGGGGCCGACCCCGCGCTATTCTCAAAGCTCCAGGGGAAAAGGCGACCCGGACAGTAGCAGTGGGTGAACGAATTGCCAACGGCCAGGTTTTAGTCAAAGCGATTACCCTCGGGGCATCTCCAGTGGTTGTGCTTGAACAATCTGGCATGGAGGTTAGAGTAGGCGTGGGTCAAGAACCAATTGCCTTAGCTGCAGCCCCCGATCAAGCTAAAAAATAGAGTGTGATCCACCCTAATCTGGATAAATTCCAGCCAGGGGACGCATCATAATTTACCCTCTCACTATAAAATGACAAGACAGTAGAGCCGAATCGATAATCTTCAAAGATTATTGGATTCCCCAGCTTTGCTGTCTTGTTCTCTGTATGTGTGAGAGAAGCCCTTGTTTACTCCCCTCAATTTTTTAACTAATCTTTTCCAGCCGCTCCCCAGCCGTCACGTTTGGAAATGGCGTAGGGGAAGGACAAGAGTATTTCTGAGTTTGTTCTGTTGCTGTTTGTTTTTAGTGGTTGGCTGCCAACCCCGATCATCTGGCCCAGGATCCTCAAAAACAGGAGCTGAAGCCCGTTTGGCTATTGGGACAACAGGTAAGGTGAGAACTCTAGACCCTGCAGATTCTCTAGAGCTATTCTCCGGCAATCTTCTTTACAACATGGGTGACCGTCTCTATACCTATAAAAGCGGAACGACAGACCTTATCCCCCAATTGGCGACGGAGCTGCCCCAAGTCAGTGATGATGGCTTGGTGTATACCATTCCCCTACGTGACGACGTCGTCTTCCATGATGGGGAAACTTTTAATGCCGAAGCCATGGCTTTTTCCCTAAATCGATTTGTCAAGAATGGGGGGCAACCCGCCTTTTTATTATCTGACTCGTTGGAGTCTGTCACAGCGAAGTCTACCAATGAACTGGTGATTAAGCTCAAAAAACCATTTGCAGCATTTACAGACCTGTTAGCATTTTCAGGACTAGTTGCCATCTCGCCCCAGGCCTATGAAATCGGCCCCGGTAAATTTGTTCCTTCTAAGTTCGTTGGCACTGGTCCTTACAAACTCGCAAAATCGAACAGCGACTCTGTCCGATTGGATCGCTTCGAGCAGTATTGGGGAGAAAAACCTGCCAATTCAGGGATCGATATTCAAAGTTTTTCCAGCAGTGCTAATTTGTACAATGCTTTTCGTACAGGTTCAATTGATATTGCCTATCAATCTCTCAATCCTGAACAAATAGACCTATTGGAAAAGGCTGCTAGCAATGGGGACTGGCAAGCAATTACGGGGCCAGGCAGCAACATCACATATGTCAGTCTAAACACTCAGGATGATGCTTTAAAACAGCCAGAAGTACGCCAAGCCCTAGCGATGACCATTGACCGTCAATTGATTCAGGATCGGGTATTTAATGGTCAAGTGGAGCCACTCTACAGTTTAGTTCCCAGTATTTTTGATGTCAGCAAGCCCGTCTTTCAAAATTCGAGTGGTAATGCTGATGCCAAAAAAGCAAAGGACTTGCTAAAGAAAGCAGGATACTCCAGTAAAAAGCCAGTGGAAGTTGAGTTCTGGTATCGCTCTAATGTCCCCAGTGATGGCCCTGCTGCCACCACAATCAAAGCATTTATGGAGAAAGAGCTTGGAAGTTTAGCTAAGGTTGAGCTAAAAAGCATCGAATCTGCTACTGCTTATAACAATTTGGATAAAGGAACCTATCCGATGTTCATGCTGGACTGGAGTGGTGACTATTACGATCCTGATACCTATGTGTATCCATTTCTAGGCTGTGCAGAAGGATCTGTTGAGAGCGGCTGTAAAGACGGAGCGACAGTGGGGCAAGGGTCGTTTTATTTCAGTGAAAAGATGAATCAGCTGATTGATCGACAGCGCCAAGAACAAGACCCTGCTAAACGTCAAACTATCTTCGGCGAGATTCAGGATCTATTAGCTGAGGATGTGCCCTTCATTCCCTTGTGGCAACGTAAGGAATATGCTTTTGCCCAGCCCGACATTCAAGGTGTCCAGTTAGAACCCACCCAAGCCATGCCGTTTTGGTCTCTTAGCCATTCTTCTAAATAGGACGCAGTTATGTCTCGCTCCCGTGCCCTCCAATCCTATGTAGTGGCCCGCTTGTTGCTGGCACCTTTGATGCTTTGGACCGTCAATACCGTTGTGTTTTTACTATTACGAGCAACGCCGGGGGATCCAGTTGATGCGATCTTAGGACCCAAAGCCCCAGCTGCCCAAAAGATAGCGATGCGGGCTGAATTAGGATTAGATCAATCGCTTTGGCATCAATATACGCACTATCTAGGTGATTTACTCCAGTTAAATCTGGGTGAATCCTTGTCTAGAAGAGGGCTATTGGTATGGGAAATTATTCAAGAATTCTTGCCTGCTACGGTAGAACTGGCTTGCTTCAGTATGATTGTTGCTTTAGTAGTGGGCATTAGTGCGGGGTTAATCTCTGGTTCTAGACCTGGAACGGTACTGGAATCAGGAGGACGACTATTCGGCACCATTACTTATGCCTTACCCATGTTCTGGGTGGGGATGATGCTCCAGTTAGTTTTCGCAGTTCAATTTAGCTGGTTTCCTGTTAATTCTCGCTTCCCTCTGGGAATTGTGCGTCCTGATGGTCCTACAGGACTGCTAACGATTGATAGCCTGATAGCAGGCAATCTCGAAGCCTTTGAAGTTGCCTTACACCATCTAGCGCTCCCTAGCTTAACCTTAGGGGTTGTCCTCAGCGGTATTTTTGAGCGAATTGTACGAGTTAATTTGCGGCAAACGCTACAAGCAGATTACATAGAAGCCGCCCGAGCTAGAGGTATACCCGAACGGCGAATTTTGGTCACTCATGCTTTGCGTAATGCCTTAATTCCAGTGATTACGATCATGGGGCTGACCTTTGCTCCTTTATTAGGGGGAGCAGTGTTAACAGAAGTGACTTTTTCTTGGCCTGGTTTAGGGGGGCGTTTGTATCAAGCCATTGGGGAGCGAGATTACACAACAGTGCAAGGCATTGTCAGCTTTGTTGCCATTGTTATTGTGATGGCCAGTATTCTGATTGATATTATCAATGCCTATGTCGATCCCCGGATTCGCTACTAACAGTACGGTTGGATTCCGGTATTCCCTCTGCTTCGGCCCCCCCTTGTTAAGTGGGAAAGATTAAACTTAAGACAAAGCAAGGATTAGGGGCAATGGCTCTCAATTACTACCTACAATAATTTTGGCTGTAACACCCATTATGGGATGAGCCACTTTCTCTACAACATATCCCCAGATTGCTTTGATGTAAGCCAGCTTTTAGTGCGAAAAATGAATAAAAGACAGTTTTCAATCCCCAAAATATTTTCCCGTATTGTGGTTGCGATCGCCCTCATTAGCGTCCTAGTGTTCAGCAGTGCTGATACTGCGCTGGCTGCTCGAACCGGGGGACGTATTAGTGGCGGCAGCTTTCGCCGCTCAGTCCCTTCTAGAAGCTACCGCAGTGCTCCTTCTCGAGGCTATTCAGGGGGCTATTCTCGGGGGGCTTATCCCCGGCGGGGCGGTGGTTTTGGCTTTCCGTTTCTGATTCCATTTTTTGGCTTTGGTGGCGGTTTTGGTAGCTTGTTTTCCGTTCTCATCGTTATTGCCATTGCCAACTTTCTGATTTCTAGCTTTCAGAATATTGCAGGCGATAGTGGAGGGCTGAACTTAGGCAATAGCTATGACCAAAACTCGGCCAACCCAGCAGTAGCCATCAATAAAATCCAGGTCGGTTTGCTAGCTGAAGCCCGTGAGCTCAAAACAGATTTGGACCGCATTGCCCAGACCGGAAATACTGGCTCCAGTGCAGGCTTAGCAAAGGTCTTACAAGAAACGAATTTGGCGCTGTTACGACATCCTGAATATTGGGTCTACGCGAGTGCAACATCTGAGCAAACGCGCCTTGTTTCAGCTGAAGCCAAATTCAATCATCTCGCCCTCACCGAGCGCAGTAAGTTTCAGGCCGAAACCCTCTCCAACGTTAAAGAGCAGATTCAAGATACCAGCGGCACTCTGGTCAAAACACAAGATACCTTGACCCAAGCCCCCGGTGAATACATCGTTGTCACCTTAGTGGTCGCGGCTCAAGGGAAAATTAAACTCCCCGATATCAAATCGGATCAGGATCTACGCCAAGCCCTCAATGAAATTGGATCGATCTCAGGGGACCAACTCTTAGCGCTAGAAGTGTTGTGGACCCCTCAGGCTGAGTCGGACACTCTCAGCGCTGACGATTTGGTGGCTGCTTATCCCCATCTGAAGATTATTTAAGCCCTCCTGATCTCTCGTTGGACCTCATAGAGCCGCTTCGACCTGCTTCAGAATGAGCTGGGCGAAGCGCTCTGTGCTATCTGGCACGGCTAAGCTATAGGCCTTAACGGCCATTCCCTTAAGTGTTTCGGGGTCCTGTAACCAACGGAGTACCGTTTGTTCTAGAACTTCAGAGGTAAGTTCGTTTTGTCGATACACCTGAGCGGCCCCCGCTTTCACAAAGGCCGCAGCATTAAAAGCTTGATGATCTTCGGCAGCAAAAGGATAGGGAACAAGCAGAGCTGGGGTCGAGGTGATCGCCAGCTCACTGAGAGTCCCAGCTCCGGCTCGACTAATGGCCAAATTGGCCCGTTGCCAAAGGCCTGCCATATTGTCATAAAACGGCATCGATAGATAATGAGGATGCTTAAAAGAATCTGCATCGGGGTCCTGGGTGCCTGTAAGATGCACAATCCAGGCCCCTGTCTTTAACCAGGCAGGTGCACAAGTGCGCACTAACTGATTGAGGGCGACAGCCCCCTGACTGCCTCCGGCAACAACAATCACCACTGCATCTGGTGGGATCGGTAAGTCTAGGGAACAGGGACTTAGAAAATTGGGACGGACCGGAGTCCCCACCACAACTGTTTTCGCGTTCGGTAAATATTGAACTGCATCCTCTAGACCTAAGGCTACGCCGCTGCAGAGGGGACTCAACCACCGGGTTACCTTCCCCGGAATGGCATTAGATTCGTGAATTACTCGGGGCAATTTTAAGGACCAAGCCGCCAAAATGGCAGGGGCTGCAATATAGCCGCCAGTGGTCAGCACACCTTGGAAGCGACCTTTTTTGAGGAGTTGGCGCGTTTGCCAAACCGCAATAGCTAATTTACCTACAAGAATTGGAGTTTTGAGACCAATTCGAGTCTGTAAGCCTTCAATCGGGACGGTTCGTAGGGGATATTTTTTGGGGACTAACTGGGTCTCCAAGCGATTATTGACACCTAGCCACTCCAACTGGAACTGTTCTGCTTCTAAGATCTCTGCGACTGCTAGGGCCGGGAATAGATGTCCGCCGGTGCCACTGGCCGCGATCAATAGACGTTGAGGTGGTTCGCTCGCTGCCACCTGTTTAGAACTGCTCACCATTGCTATCCTTTTACATAGAAGTTGAGAATTCTAGCGTTTTCGCCTTCAAGATGAAAGTTAATCTAGAATTGAGGTGCTACTTTCAGGAAAATGTGGAAAAGTTACCCACTCACCTGTGATGCTGTCCTTAATATGAGCCAACAGGCTGTATCTTATTATCTGAAAGAGTGAATTGGTTCTTGTCATTCATACCACCATTCCATGTACAACTCTATCCACATTTTGCACTCCTCTCACCGTCCCTCTCTGGATCGTTACCGCCCCTTAAGACAGGTCGGTTTGAGATTGTCTGCTGCTTGTCTCTGCTCACTATCCATAGGATTATGGCCTCAGCAAGCCTTCGCGGATGAGTCCGTGGCTCCAGACTCGACGCAGGTTGCCCCCTCTACGGCAGCCCCCGCTGTCTTGATAGATAAATTGGCAGAGGTTGATAGCGTTGCTAATCAGCAAGATTTGTCAACCCTCATGGGCTTTTATAGCCCTGACTTTATCAGTGGAGATGGTCTCAATCGCAAAGCTCTTCAGCAGGTGATTACGGCGTTTTGGCAGGATTACCAAGACCTTTCTTATGCAACTGAACTTGTAGCGTGGGAAAAAAATGCCCAGGGCTATGTTGTCGAAACCAAAACCACCATCACGGGTACCCAAACTCTAGACCAGGGAGCAGTGAAGTTACAATCAACGCTTCATTCCCGTCAACATTGGGTGGGCGACCAAATCACTAAACAAGATATTCTGGCGGAGCGCAGTCAACTCACCTCCGGACAGAAGCCTCCCAAGGTGCAAGTGAATCTCCCTGCAGAAGTTGGCGTGGGTGAGAAATTTGAATTTGATGTGATTGTGGACGAGCCTTTGGGGAATAATCCCCTTTTGGGTCTGGCAATAGAAGAGCCGATCACTATCAACAATTACCTGAAGCAGCCTCAACTAAAATTGGAGCTACTCCCTGCAGGTGGCTTGTTTAAAGTGGGTACAGCCGCAAAAAAACCAACTAGTGAATGGGTTTCTGCTGTTTTGGTTCAAGATGGTGGCATCACGATTGTCAGTCAACGACTCAACGTTGTTCTGCAAAAAAAACAAGTAGGGCAATCCCGTAAGTAACACAAGGCGTTTATGGATCCAGAACAATTAAGGTCTACACTTACTTCTACGACCTCACCGGCTGATGAGCAAGAGTCCCCGCGCGTCGCCGAGATGCAAATTCATCTCAAAGCTGAGGATGGTAAGCTATTTCTTTATTTGCCGACTCCTAGTCAGACTGCTTTGGAATGGCCAGATTTATTGCAAGAGCTCAAACAACAGTTAGAAGCAGGACAGCGTTTTTGGCCCCCTAATACTCATGTGGATTTGGTGACGGGCGATCGTTTGCTCGATCATCGACAATTACAGCTGATTGTCAATCTCTTATCTACCGTTAAGCTGCACCTGACTCGGATTCATACCCAACGTCGGCAAACGGCTGTGGCAGCGGCAACATCAGGATATTCCATTGAGCAGCAATCTCAAATTCTGCCCATGGCTCAATCCACGATTGCCCAATTTACCTTAGATGCCGAGAATAAAGAGGTGGCCCCCCTATACCTGCAAACAACCCTCCGGTCTGGCGCTGAAATCCGCCACCCAGGTACCGTTGTAGTCATGGGTGATTTAAACCCAGGGAGTTCTGTGGTTGCAGATGGCGATATTTTGGTATGGGGACGTCTGAGAGGGATTACCCATGCTGGGGCGAGCGGCAACCAACAAAGTCAGATTATGGCCTTACAGATGGAGCCGACGCAGCTACGGATTGCTGATTGGGTGGCGAGAGCCCCCGAAGCCGCTCCCGATCAGTTCTATCCCGAGGTGGCCTATATCGCCGCGGATGGAATTCAAATTGCTAGAGCTTCAGACTTAAGTAAAAGTCTGAGCCAACCCTAGCGAAATTGCAAAATTGATCTAAACTATTAATCATTTGCTTGGCTGAATTGACAAAGTTGTAACGTTTTCAGTTATATGGGTCGAATTATTGTTATTACATCTGGCAAGGGTGGGGTGGGTAAGACAACCTGTTCAGCCAATTTGGGGATGGCCTTGGCGAAGCTAAACCATTCTGTAGCGCTCATTGACGCTGACTTTGGCTTGCGCAATCTTGATTTGCTGCTGGGTTTAGAAAATCGTGTCGTGTATACGGCCTTAGAAGTTCTAGCGGGGCAATGCCGCTTAGAGCAGGCGTTGGTCAAAGATAAACGCCTGAATGATCTCGTTTTGTTGCCGGCGGCTCAGAATCGCAATAAAGATGCGGTTACCCCCGAACAAATGAAGCAGCTAGCCTACGCGCTCACGAAAAAATATGACTATGTCTTAATCGATTGTCCTGCGGGGATCGAGATGGGGTTTCAAAATGCGATCGCAGCAGCAGACGAAGCTCTGATCGTCACCACACCTGAAATCTCAGCCGTGCGTGACGCGGACCGGGTCGTAGGCTTATTAGAAGCCCACCACGTCAAAACCATCAATTTAATCGTGAATCGGATTCGGCCAGCCATGGTCCAGGCCAATGACATGATGTCTGTCCATGACGTGCAGGAAATTCTGGCCATCCCTTTAATTGGTATCATTCCGGATGATGAACAGGTCATTGTGGCCACCAACCGCGGAGAGCCACTCGTGCTATCAGATAACTTCTCGCTCAGTGGCGTCGCACTGCAAAATATTGCCCAACGGATCGAAGGAAAGGATATCGACTTTTTAGACCTAGATGCTCCCTATGACACCATATTTTCTCGGCTTCGCCGCTTTTTTAAGAAGTAATTTATGATTTTCATATCCATTTGGGGACAGTTTCTTGAGCCAGTCGTGCTTTAACCCATCACCCTCTGAATGTGGATGTTCACGCTTACCGTTGAAACTCTATGATTAGCGATTTTCTAGAACGGCTTTTTCTAGGTCAAGACGACACGACGAGTCGTGATAACGTCAAAAGCCGACTCAAAATTGTCTTAGCTCAAGATCGTGCGAACCTATCGCCAGAAATGATGGAAGCGATGCGCCGAGAAATCGTGGAGGTTGTCTCACGATACGTTGAGATTGACACAGAAGGACTAAACTTCTGCTTAGAATCCGACCAGCGAGCCACTGCCCTCATTGCCAACTTGCCCATTCGTCGGATTAAGCTAGAGCCAGATCCTAAGCCATTAGCCGATACTGATACCCCTGGACTCGACCCCCAATTAGAATTGCCTGGGATGTCCGCCTCTGAGTCCTCCCGTGGATTTTCTGATGATTCCTCCTCTCCACCCGATATTGATCTCTCTTTGTGACCGTTGCTGGCCTTCGAGTGAGCTTGTCGTCCTGACGTTTTTGATCAGCCTGGGTTTCAGGACTAATACGTGCGATCAAGTGAATGGTGTAGCGTCAGGATGGCTTAGTTCTAGTGAGTTGGGATGAGTCTATCGATTCGGCATTCCTAGATTTGGATAGCCGCTCTGGCAAGGCTTCAGAGTTGTCGCGTTGTAGACAGCACGGCTTATTAAGGAAGAAAGAAGATTTTCTCCCGTTCTCACATAATTCGGTATGAATTAATCTAAGCTATTCTCAAGTCTTTTACGTATCGTCAGTTATTCTGCACTTGCAAGAGATGGATAATGCTTTCATCTACTGAGCAAGCTGAATATAAATTCTTTTGTGGTTGATGCTCATGGGATCTCCCAAACAAACGATAAATCATTACAAATCCAAATCGTTACAGCATCTTCCCAAACGGTTTACCAAGTCGATTCGGTGGTTATCCCCTGGCCTATCCATTAAACGTTGGTTATTTTTAAGTGCCATTGGTGTGATTCTCACCAGCTTAGGGTTAGCCATTCTAGTCAGACTGACGCCCATTTTCTATGTGATTCAGTTTCTAGAATCCACTCTCCGATTTCTGTCTAGACTACTACCGAGAGAGATCAGCGGTCCCTTATCCATCCTCCTAGGCTTATTGTTAGTGTGGTGGGGACAAACTCGGACTTTGGGATCTATTACAGAAGTTTTAATACCCGATAGCCAGGAAGAAGTAGTCGATCGCTTATTGGTACATCGACGGTTGAATCGGGGTCCCAAAATTGTGGTTATTGGTGGTGGGACAGGTCTATCCACCCTATTACGAGGACTCAAATCTTATAGTGCCAACATTACAGCCATTGTCACAGTTGCTGATGATGGCGGATCTTCAGGTCGCCTCAGACGTGAGATTGGGGGGTTACCCCCCGGTGACCTCCGCAACTGCATCGCCGCCTTAGCCGATCAAGAAAAGCTGATTACCGCCCTGTTTCAATACCGATTTAAGGCAGGGGATGGTTTAGCGGGTCATAGCTTTGGAAATTTATTCCTGACAGCCATGAGCGATATTACAGAGGGTTGGGAGCAAGCCATTGCCGCCAGTTCTCAGGTGCTGGCCGTTCGAGGTCAAGTCTTACCCGCGACTTTAAGCGATGTCAGTTTGTGGGCCGACCTAGAAGACGGTCGCTGTATCGAAGGAGAATCTCAAATTACAGCAGCTAAGGGGAAGGTGATCCGTGTGGGCTGTACACCTGAGTGTCCACCGGCATTGCCAAAAGCCATTCAAGCCATTGTTGATGCTGACATGATTGTTTTGGGCCCAGGAAGCCTGTATACCAGTGTCGTGCCCAATTTATTGGTTCCAGAAATAGTGGATGCCATTGCCCGACGCACCGTTCCTCGCATTTACGTTTGCAATATTATGAGCCAACCTGGAGAAACAGATGGCTATACCGTTGCCGACCATGTCAAAGCATTAGATGCAGCCTGTGGGAAGCGGGTCTTTGATGCTGTCCTTGTCCAGAAAAAATTGCCCTCGCCGATGGCCCTAGCTCGCTACATGCAGGAAGATGCTCATCCCATTGTGATTGACCGCGAAGTACTGATGAAACTAGGGTGTCGAGTGATTCTAGCCAACATTATGGATGAAGACCCCAGTACTCAGTATGTTCGCCACAGCCCTGAACTCCTATCCCGTGTCCTATTGCGGTGGTATGGCCGGGTTAGTCATATGGACTATCCCACCCATGCTTAGTCATGGAAAATTATATGGCGATATCTATTCAAGTGGGCCGTCATTCTTTACACTTATTTAATGATCTCGGTTAACGGCCGTCGTCCAGTTCGCCCTTCCTAACTCATTTTTATGACTCTTGGTTATCTCGCCCTAGTTCTTCATGCTCACCTTCCCTTTGTTCGCCATCCCGAAAGCGATTTTGTTTTAGAGGAAGAGTGGCTGTTTGAGGCTATTACTGAAACCTATATCCCCCTCTTACAGGTTTTTTCAGGTTTAAAACGGGATGGTATAGATTTCAAAATGACCATGAGCATGACGCCCCCCTTGGTGTCGATGCTTCGAGATCCGTTACTCCAGGATCGCTACGATGAACATCTAGCGAAGTTAGAAGAACTTGCCACCCTGGAAGTGGAACGCAATGTTCACAACAGTCATATTCGCTACCTCGCGGAACATTATGTAAATGAATTTCATACCGTACGAGAGGTTTGGGAGAACTATGACCGCGATTTGGTCTCTGCCTTTAAGCAGTTTTTAGATACGAACAATCTAGAAATTATTACCTGTGGGGCCACTCATGGATATTTGCCCCTGATGAAGATGTACCCACAAGCCGTGTGGGCACAGCTCAAGGTGGCTTGTGAGCATTATGAAGCGACCTTTGGTCGTCCACCTAAGGGAATTTGGCTGCCAGAATGCGCCTATTTTGAGGGCTTAGAGCGAATGCTAGCAGATGTGGGTCTGCGTTACTTTTTAATGGATGGTCATGGGCTATTATATGCCCGTCCTCGCCCCCGCTTTGGAACCTATGCTCCCATCTTCACGGAAACGGGTGTCGCAGCGTTTGGCCGGGACCATGAGTCCTCCCAACAGGTTTGGTCTTCGGAAGTGGGCTATCCTGGTGCCCCTGAATACCGGGAATTTTATAAGGATTTGGGTTGGGAAGCAGAGTATGACTATATCAAGCCGTACATTATGCCTAATGGCCAACGCAAAAATGTCGGCATTAAATATCACAAAATCACAGGGCGAGGCGGCGGACTCTCTGACAAGGCTCTCTATGATCCCTATTGGGCCAGGGAAAAGGCCGCTGAACATGCCCATAATTTTATGTTCAACCGAGAGCAGCAAGTCAAAAATCTGAATGGCATGATGCAACGCCCCCCGATCGTGGTGTCGCCTTATGATGCGGAACTCTATGGGCATTGGTGGTATGAAGGTCCCTGGTTTATTGACTATTTATTCCGAAAGTCATGGCACGACCAGCAAACCTATGAGATGACCCATTTGGCCGATTATTTACAGGCGCAACCCAATCAGCAAGTCTGTCGCCCCTCTCAGTCCAGTTGGGGGTTTCGAGGATTTCATGAATATTGGCTCAATGATACCAATGCCTGGATTTATCCCCATCTCCACAAAGCCGCAGAGCGAATGATCGAATTGGCGAAGCTGGAACCCGCCGATGATTTGCAATGGCGAGCTTTGAATCAAGCTGCCCGTGAGTTACTGTTGGCACAATCTTCGGATTGGGCATTTATTATGCGAACAGGAACGATGGTACCCTATGCGATTCGACGCACTCGCTCTCATCTAGCTCGGTTTCAGCACCTTTATGAAGGCATTAAAAAGCAAGAGGTGGATAGTGGGTGGTTAGGAAAAGTGGAAGTGATGGACAACATCTTCCCTGATCTCAACTATCGGGTTTATCGCCCCCTTTAAAATTCTCGATTAGCGAAAATGACGGTAGAAATCGCCAAGAGCAAGGTGATGTAAACTAGCCCATAAAACGCATTCATCGCTAGCTGTGAGGCAGGGATCGTGATAATATGCACAGCCTGATTTTTTAAATCGAGGCGGGAGAGATCGGGGAAAATTAAATAAATTGCTTTTGCAATTTGTTGAATGCTGTCAGACTCAATGGATTCACTGAGAGTGAGCAAGTTTTGGCTGAAGTGCCCCATAAAATAGACCGAAAAGGTGAGAACCGTCCCCATCAAGGAGCTGGTGAAAGCACCGAATAGGATGGAAACCGCTGCAATTAAGGCCATTTCCAGGATTAGAAAACCGCTGCTGAGCAAGATATTGTTGAGATCGTAGCTAAACTGTTGCCAACTGAGAATACTCACCAAAATTGCGGTCATAATGGCGATTAACAGGGTTAAGACCCCTGACAGACCTAAGTGCTTGCCGAGGACGAATTCTGTGCGACTGAGGGGTTTCGCAATTAGGATTAAGGCTGTGCGCTTCTCTACTTCTTTATTGATGAGGCCACCGCCTTCAAAGGCAGCAACAGCAAGAGCCAAGAGACTAATACTGGCTAGACCCACATCAACGCTGATCTTACCTTCCGTACCCGCTGAGACTTCACCCAGAAATAAAATAACTAAAACCAGACCAATCGCATATAAAGCAGCAAGATACAAAACGCGATCGCGGAAAATATCTCGAAATACATTGGACGCAATCACTGCAATTCGCTGAGGATTCATAGCTCGAAACACAACTCACCATTACTAGGAATCAACGAGAACGTCGTCGAACCCACTCTCCAGTATGATACCCAGGTATCTATAGGAAATATTCTTTTTTCTCCCTTATCCAGATAGGGTGTTGGGTATGGTCAGCCCACTAGATGCAGGTAGAACCTAGCTTCTATTTTCGAGGGTTTTGAGCTGATTGAGGGAGAGTAACCTGTCTCCTCTCCATACTAGACACAGAGAGCATAGCGAATGAGTAGTCTGCGCAGATGGGGCTACCTTTTAATCGCAATCTGGGACGTAAAGTCAGCAAAAATTGCTTCGATGTTTTGATCTGAGAAGAAATGTTTGATCACGGTATAGGCAGAGGCATCATTCAAGGTTCGGATTTGGAGATGATTGCCTTCAACATCAAACTGTCCCGTCCAAGAGGTATCACCGGGAAGCTGATCGCAAAAAATCACTGAGCCTTGCTGATGTAAATGCTGATGCAACCCCTCCAAAAAACCTGGGATTCTGGATTTAGGAACATGGGCAAACCAATCTATGGCCAGGACAACGTCAAAGTCTGTTGGTATCTCTGATAGATGATAGGCATCGGCCTGCTGCAGTTGGACTTGATCGGCAGGAAGTCTTTTGAGCGCTGCTTGGTCGAGGGTGCTTTGGTTATAGTCTGTTGCCAGTATCCAACGAGCCTGACTACAGATTTGTTGCGTCCAGAAGCAGGGACCACAGGCAATCTATAATACCTTTTTGCCCGCCACTAGCTGTCTGAGATGATCAACGACCGGGGAGAGCTGCATGACCACTTCTGGCTGGTCATATCCCATAGAGGCATCATAGTCAGCAGCCCTACAATGGTAGTAGGACTGCATTTCTTGAACTAGTTCTATTGCCTTCGACATCAGGACAATGCCTCTGCTGGCACAGGTCAGAAGATCAGAGATGCTCTAGTCAACAGCCTTAGCGATCGACGGAACCCATGATCACATCGATGCTGCCGAGAATAGCCACAATATCCGCTACCTTCATCCCTTTCAGCATTTGGGGGAGAACTTGCAAGTTATTAAAGTCAGGGGCGCGGATCTTCCAACGCCAGGGGAAGATATTCTCATCACCAATGAGATAGATGCCTAGCTCACCCTTTCCAGTTTCTACCCGTGCATAGAGTTCACCTTCAGGAATTTTGAAGGTGGGTGCTAACTTCTTGCCCAGGAATTGATAATCAAAGGAATTCCATTC
>CALDHF010000176.1 GCA_937941595.1 uncultured Acaryochloris sp.
AGTGGCGGTATAGCAGGATGCAACTGATCACAACGGCTAGCACTTCTAAGCGAGTGACGATGCCCCCATGATGATCAGGATCCCAATAAGAAATCGGACTCTCAAAGCGCCAGTCGGAAAATGGGAAAAGATGATGGTGACCATCATCATGATGAAGGGGTAAATCCCCCAAAACATGTAAGCCCATACTGGCAAATAGCAACATGCCCACTTGCGAACCAGCCCATAAGGCTAGCAAAAAGCCAAAAGCCATGATGGGGAATGAGTTGAAAACATCAATAAAGTTCTGCTAATGGGCTTGATAGTAAGCCTGTCGCCAGATATATTTCTCAGAACTTCCTCGGATAAACTTTTCTGCAAAATATAAAGATGAACATCGGGGCATCAGGTAGTACGCCTCCAATGGCAACTGCGGTGACTAATTTTGCGGATCGATTACGTCCCAAACAGAGAAGGTTGAGCAGAATATGAGCGGGAGTATTCATGAGCAGGGTTCTTTTTGATCAGTTCTGCTGGAGCCAATATATAGGGTTTGCTGACAAAGTCCTAGCTAGACATCATAAAGGCTTGCCCAGTCTTGTTACAGAGCAGCAACAACTAGATCCAGTCTCTACTTGCTGCTTCATAGACCGCTTGATATCGATTTTTTGCCTTTAATTTTGTCAGGGTGTTATTGACATGAAACCGAACAGTGCTGGCGCTGATATGGAGTTGTTGGGCAATATCGCGATCGCGAAATCCTTGAGACAACAACTGCATAATCTCCTGCTCTCGATCGGATAAACCGGGAGATACTAGCTGAGGTAAGGTTCTGACCGCTTGGCCTTTAGCGACTTGGGCAACGACGGCATAGAGTTGCTGGGGAAGGATATCTAGGGTCACTACAGCTTGAGCAGCAATGGGCACCTGGCCTCGATGGGAATGCTGAATCCAAATGATGGGTGAGGGAGATGTTGGTAAATCAGGGCGATCGGTTAGGAGGACTACTTGAGTGGCCGAGCTATCTCTTGGAGGTGATGGAGAATTATTTAGAATCAGTCCTGCTTTTAAACATAGGTGGGTAAAAGCCATCTGCAGGACAGACTGCCGACATTGCACTAATACAGATATCTCTTCTGGTTCAGGACTATAGGGAAGGGTGAGGGTTAGTTCGACAACGCGATCTTTGGGGTCAGGTTGGGCTGTCAAAGTTCCGCTCAGCCATAGGGTCATTAGTTGCAGTTCTGAAAAAGGTGAAGAGGGTTGGTCTAGCAGATCGTTATGGGTGTTGGCGGGAAAGATTGCAATTGCATCCACAGATACGGCCTGTTCACCATAGGTTAAGCGGCAATAACTACAGTCCAATTGGGTTAATAACTCCACCCCTCGCAGCAAGGCATAGGCCATGGAAGCTGGGAGTTCTCGCTCCGTTCCCACTAGCATTAATTGGGTGGAGGTCAGAACTTTTGCGAGCTGATCGGAGAGGGCGATAGCTCCACTTTGGGGCACAAGTTTGGGAACCGTTTTTTGAGCCTGAAGGGCTGCATCTAAAGCAATGGTGGTGGTGAGACAGAGCATCTGCAGCACTTCTAGGAATTCTGGGGCCAAAGCGTCATGGCTAAAGGTGGCTAGGACGCCCAACACGCGATCACCCGCCATCAGGGGATATCCAGCAAACCCTTGAATCCGATTGGCAATGGCCCAGTCCCGATCTTTGACCCAGGGCTCATCAGGCAGATAATTACTTAAAAATGGCACCCGATTTTGGGCAATCTTGCCCACCTTATAGGCACCCATTGGTACATGGGCAAAGGAGCCATTGGTATGGGTATACAACCCAGCAGAGGCCACTAGAGTAAGGGCTTGCTGATCGGCATCCGTTAGCCATAAGCGAGCAAAGGCGCACTTAAAACGCTCTACTAGGGCCTCCGTGACCCGACGGGCAATGTCTTCTGGATCTAAGCAACCAGAAATACTCTGGCCAATGGCATTGACATCCTGAAGATCAAATAATAATTGAACAGAATTTAGCAAGATGTGGCTTGACGTTTGCTGATGGGTGAGATTCAGGAGAACAGATTCTTTTGCCCCTTTTCATTGAATTAAAAAAGGACCACTTACTTTGTATCGGCAGGTACAACTTGCGATTCCCACTGCGCCGATAAAGGAAAAAGAGGGGTGATTTTTCCCAGCCCTGTCAATGCACGAGAAGCAACGAATCTATGCCTGAAACGCGTTTTCAAATTCAATGGCCCGATGGCACCCAAGAAACCTGCTATTCCCCTTCCTTGGTGGTGAAAGACTATCTCGAACCAGGAAGCACCTATGACTTAGATGACTTTATGACTCGATCTCGCACGGCGTTGACGATTGGCAGTGATCGGGTGAAGGCGAAGTATGGCATGCCTTGCAGCCTCGCCTTAGGACAACTCCAATCCCTAGAAACGCGTGCCCAGAACTATCAAGATCTGGCAGACCCCAAGGTGCAGATGCTTCAGTTTGTGCCGTGATCCATTAAACGGTGATACTGCTCGACATGGCAAAGCGCAGACTGATGCCAAGAGTACTGATCCAATATAGGGGTGGCGCTAGGGATTGCAGTGCCATTAGACGGATCAAGGATTTTCATGCCCTCGGCAATGTGATTGGAGTCCTCGGGATTTACCCAAATGGCTTGTTCTCTACCTATAAATTCAGTAAAAGGCGGTTGATCTGAGAGAAGAAGCGGTAACCCAGATGCGATCGCTTCCAGCACGACCAGTCCCCATCCTTCTTTCAAAGACGGAAAACAAAAGGCATCGGCGCAACGATATAGAACTGGAAGATCGGTGTCAGATATAACCCCCGGCAGAATCAGAGCGCACCCGATGTCGATCTGCAAGGCCTGAACCTGCTGAAAAAACTGGTCTCGATAATCTTGGTAGTCAAATAGGGTTGCACCGCCCGCAATCACAAGCTGAGCTTGGGGGCGGTGCTGCAATACCTGGGCAAAAGCAGTGAGTAAACGAATGGAGTTTTTGCGGGGTTCAATCCCGCCCACCGTCAAATAAATGGGCGATCCATGTAAGCCCAAGGTCTGTTTAAGAACGGATTCCTGTCCAGTGGTCGTGGAAGAAAACCGCTCTAAATTAACACCATTCGTTACCCGAGGAGCTGTGATCTGGTACTCAGCAGTGAGCCTCTCTTGCCAGTAATCACTCACACATAAACATAAATCTGGATCTCGAATCGAGCGATCTTGGCACTGCTGTAAATAGGGACTTTGGAAGTCTTCAATATGGTGGACGGTGCGAACTACGTGGGGGAGGGGCCGATGCTGGCGCAGTTGGATTAAGGCATTGGCGCTAATGCAATCCTGAGCATGATAGATATCGTGGTGATGGGGATGTACGACTAAGAACTCCACAAATTCCTGAATCCGTTGCTGAATAAGTTGATCAATATCAGCAGGAGCTGCTTGAGCAGGGATCAACTGCACCAGGTGAGGTAGGGATCGCTCAAATCCTTGACCATCTTTATCGAGGGCATAAATGCAAATCTGATGGCCCAAAGCACTAAGTGCTGCAGCTAGTTCTAGAGTATGGATGACGCTGCCCCGAGGCTTGGTGGCATAGGTCAGCAGGGCGATTGATAGGAGAGATTGGGGCATTGGATTGGCAGAAGTCTGTGTCGGGTAGCTTGCAGTGACGCTGATTTAATTGGGTGTAAATGGGTGTATAAATGGAGCATGTTCGATACTACCTCATTACAAATCAGCCAAGAAATGCTTTTGCTGATTTCTGAGATTGATGAATTCAAGGGGGCTTGGTATGCCCTGGGTTCTCTTGCGCCAGAGCGACTCTCAGCACTTCGCCGTGTGGCCACTATTGAGAGTATTGGCTCCTCAACCCGGATTGAAGGTAGCCAACTGTCTGACCGAGAAGTTGAGCAACTGCTGTCAAACCTGGAGGTTCAGTCATTTACTAGTCGAGATCAGCAGGAGGTTGCAGGTTATGCCGAGGTGATGGAGACCGTCTTTTCATCATGGGTCGCAATTTCAATTACAGAGAATCACATCAAACAACTTCACCGTGACCTCCTACGACATAGTGAGAAAGATAACTGGCATCGAGGCAACTATAAAACTTCCTCTAACAGCGTTGCAGCATTTGATGCAGATGGACAACCCATTGGCATTGTATTTGAGACAGCAACTCCATTCGATACTCCCCGTTTTATGGCAGATCTGATCGGCTGGTTCAACGTAACAACTCAAGACAAGATACTTCATCCCCTGTTGGCCATTGGTCTTTTTGCTGTTGTGTTTTTGGAAATTCACCCTTTTCAGGATGGTAACGGTCGTCTGAGTCGAGTATTGACAACGTTGTTGTTACTTCAAGCGGGCTACGCTTATGTGCCCTATAGCTCGCTGGAGAGCATTATTGAACAGAATAAAGAAGATTATTATCTAGCATTACGGCAAACTCAGAGAACCATTCGCACAGATACTCCTAACTGGACACCTTGGTTGTTGTTTTTCCTGAAAGCACTACAAAATCAAATGTCACGACTGCGTGAAAAGGTCAGACGAGAGAAACTGCTATTGGCACAGTTACCGGATCTGTCAGTGCAAATTCTGGAGCAAGCCCGCAATCATGGTCGTATTACCATGAGTGATGCTGTCGTGATCACAGGGGCGAGTCGAAATACACTCAAG
>CALDHF010000177.1 GCA_937941595.1 uncultured Acaryochloris sp.
CGAGTTGAAACCACCCGTCGCCATCCGCTGCAAGCGAATCAAAAGTCTGAACTGCAAGATAAGTATGGGAGTGTGGTTTGGTCCCAAACCGTTGGCAAAGGCCAAGTTATCTTAGCAACTTATCCCTGGATTGGGGCCAATGTTTATGCTGATCAACCTGGGAATTATCGATTTCTCGAACAGCTTGTGCTGTCGACAGACCGGAAGCTGTGGGTGGACGAGTATTTGCATGGTCACCGTGAACAGGCTAAGTCCAACACCAATACCCATGACGGCGATACTGCTCCTTTAGAAGATAAGCGGCAACCGAAAAGTTTATGGCTGTACTTAGCCCAGACACCTGTTGCTGCTGTTGCTGCCCAATTGATGTTGTTAGCGATGCTTGGGATTTGGGGCCATAATCATCGCTTTGGTTTACCCTTGCATTTACCCAAAGAATCTAAAGATAATAGCCAGCGATATATTCAAGCTCTGGCAGGTACGCTTAACTATGCTCATCAACGGGAATGGGTCCTTACCCAACTCAGTCAATATTTACGACAAACCCTGGCCGATCGTCTAGGACTGAGAGGTCGGACAGAAACACAATTACCTGCTGATGACATCCTTGCGTCTCAGTGGGCTGTTGCCACTGGACGGAACGAACAAGACTTACTAGAGTTATTACAGAAAGTTGTCCAGCAGCCTCCCCGCTCCGATCGTGATTTACTAGTTTGGCTGAATAAAGCTGATGCCATTTTGCAGGATATCTCTTGAACCAATCCTTTAAACTACTGCAACAGAAGCTCGGCCAAATCGTCTTTGGCCAAGAGGTGATTGTAGAAGGGCTGATGATTGCTCTTTTAGCTGAGGGGCATGTGATCTTAGAAGGGGTTCCTGGTACGGCTAAGACCTTAATCGTTAAACTACTGGCGACTCTCATTAATGGGGATTTTCGGCGCATTCAGTTAACCCCTGATGTTTTGCCTGCCGATATACTAGGCACCAATATTTTTGACTTCAACAGCAGAAGCTTTACCTTGAGCAAAGGACCTATTTTTACTCAGATTTTGCTGGCCGACGAAATTAATCGGACACCGCCCAAAACTCAAGCGGCCTTGCTAGAGGCAATGGAAGAACGCCAAGTGACCCTGGACGGTAATACGATTCCTCTCTCCGAGCTATTTTGGACGATTGCTACTCAAAATCCCTTAGAGTTTGAAGGGACCTATCCCCTGCCCGAAGCTCAATTAGACCGATTTCTGCTCAAATTAGTGGTGTCTTATCCCGGCAAAGTTGCAGAAAAGCAGATGCTTCACAATATTCTCAATGGGTTTGAACCTCGGGATTTGAAGCAAATGCCCCTCGAATCTGTGATGACGGTCGCGCAAGTGCTAGAAGCGCGACAGATGGTGCGTCGTGTCCGAGTTGAGGGTCCCGTCTTAGAATATTTACTCGAGTTAGTTCTGGCCAGTCGGCAACAAACAGAGCTGATGCTCGGTGCTTCTCCACGGGCTACAGTTGGTTGGTTGCGAGCTTCTCAGGCTCAGGCTTGGCTGGCTGATCGAGACTTTGTGACGCCAGATGATGTCAAAGCTATTGCGATCCCTCTCTTACAGCATCGGCTTATTCTCAAGCCGGAAGCTCAATTGGATGGCGTTTCTATAAACCAAGTGATTCAAACTCTGTTGACGCGCGTCTCTGTTCCCCGATGACCAGCGCTCCTGAATCTGACTTTGTTTCTCCTTTTCATCAAGAGGCCAGACCAGGGACTCCACCCCTGACAGTCTTGAACCCTAAGGTGCCTCAACCAACAGTTTCCCATCTGTTGCCCACATTGCGGTTGTATGGGCTGTTCGGAGCTGGCGTCCTCATTCCCCTGATGATGGCTTGGGTTCCTGGAGATGGGATAGGTATAGGTTGGGCGGTCATGGTGCTTTATGACTTGGTCGTATTGATCATGACTTTGTTGGACTATCAACGATCCCAGCAGTGGCATATCCAAGTGATTCGCCAGTGTGATCCGCGTCTTTCCATTGGTCGAGATAATCCCGTACATTTGATGGTCACAGTTGCTCAAGGACCTGATCAAGCAACAACGACCCAGTTACGGATACGAGATAGCTATCCCTCTGATTTTCGGACCGATCAGGATATCCACAGTTTCCAAATTGCACCGCATACTGAAACGGGGTTAACGTATCACGTATTTCCACCTCGACGGGGTGTTTTCCAATGGCAAGGACTCATGCTAAGGCTCCTCAGTCCTCAAGGTTTAGTCTGGCGTGCCTGGCAAATTCCAATTGAGACGCAGGTGGATGTATACCCTGATCTGATGGGATTGCGCTTGCTATCGATCAGGCTAAGTTTAGAAGCGGCTGGAGGGATACGTCGACGCCAGCGTGTATTAGGTGGCACCGAATTTGCAGAATTACAAGAATATAACCGAGGGGATGATTTACGTCTGATTGATTGGAAGGCGACTGCGCGACGGGGGCATCCTCTTGTCCGAGTCTGTGAACCGGAGCGAGATCAACCTTTACTGATTTTGTTGGATCGAGGTCGGCTGATGACATCCCAGGTTGCGGGTCTGAAACGGTTTGATTGGGCCTTGAATGCGACGTTGTCACTGGCTATGGCGGGATTGCGCCGTGGGGATCGGGTGGGGGTTTGTGTTTTCGATCATGACATGCATACCTGGATTCCGCCGCAATCGGGAAACTCCTATCTGTCACGGATTCTAGATCAGGTCTATAGCCTTGAACCTGTAATGACAGAGTCAGACTATTTAGCGGTGGTGAGTCGGGTATTGAGTCAATATACGCGACGGGCGTTGGTGGTGTTGCTGACTGACATTGTGGATCCGATCGCATCCAGTGAACTCCTCGCGGCCATGGCTAGACTATCTCCCCGATTTTTGCCGTTCTGCGTGACGCTTCGTGATCCCCTCATTGATGCTCAGGCCCATCAGCCTCTGGCCTTAAATCATGATTCACAAGAGGAGCAGGTACAGCAGCGTTTTGAACAAGCGGTGGCCCTTGATTTGATTCATCAGCGATCCATTGCGTTTGCCCAGCTTCGGCAAAAGGGAGTATTGGTTTTAGATGCTCCTGCGCCCAATATTAGTGAGCAATTAGTCGATCAGTACCTGTTGCTGAAAGCTCGCAACCGTTTGTAAAATACATAACTGACCTATCTAGTCCTAGTAGCCGTGTCTCCTGAATCTGACGACCAACAGCTAGAAATGATGGTGGCTTATGCGAGGGGCCGTGATGCCTTTGAGCATGGTTACTATCGGGAATCTGTGGAATGGTTATTAAAGGCGATTGCCGTTGTGAACCGAAATTCTCAGATAGGGGGCGAGATGCAAATGTGGCTGGTCAATGCTTATGAAGCCGTAGGCCAACGACAAGAGGCAATTGCTCTGTGTCGGCAGCTTCAACTCCATGCGTATGGGGAGACTCGTAAACAAAGCAAACGTCTCCTATATATCCTAGAAGCACCCAAGTTAGAGAAGAAATCAGAATGGCTGACGCAAATTCCTGACCTCAGTCATGTCAATGAGCAAGATTTGAGTGAGCGTATGGGTGTCGGCACCTTTACCAAGTCGGTTGCTAAGCCGAAAAAACAGGATTCGGAGCCTGTTGATTTAAGTCAAGTGGATATGAAAGAGAGCAATCTTGTTGGGGTTGCATTAGTGATACTACTCAGCATATTGGGTGGTTTTATTTGTTGGGGATAAATTTACTGTTCTGACTCCATATGTCTCATTGCTAGGGGCTTTTCTATTCAATTTATGGCCTTTGTGCT
>CALDHF010000178.1 GCA_937941595.1 uncultured Acaryochloris sp.
CCCCCATCAATTTGACTGTATTAGCTCAACAAGTCGGAAAAATGGCTAATGCTCATCATCCTATTTGCAGATAAAACCCCAAAATCTTGATTTTCGGTGTTTACCCTGAGGAAGAATCTTAAAGTTTTGTAAATAATTAGAACAAGGCTGAGCATGTCCTTCCAAGGGAAGAGCTGTGTATTTCCCGTCAATCTTGTCGATCGGGCTAGATAGACACTTTTGATTATTGCTCAGACCATCCACCATCCACCGCATCAATTCAAAGGGAGCAGCCATGACCTACGACGTCACTTTTGTAAACGAGGCAACGGGACAGCAAGACACTGTTGCTGTCACCGCAGAAGACTATATTTTCGATATTGCAGAGATGCATGGGGTAGAGCTTCCTGCTTCCTGCCGAGCGGGTGCCTGTATTTCATGTGTAGGCAAAGTCATCAGGGGAGAAATCGAGCACGATCGGGCAGCACTCAGTACCGCAGAAGAGCAGGCCGGATTTATGCTCACTTGCTGCGCCTATGCCCGTTCTAACTGCACTATTCTCATTAATCAAGAAGAGGCTCTTTTAGACTTTAACCCCAACGCCTAGATATCCTTCAGAACTCCCTCCTCCATGTGGGTAGACTAAGGCTGCCCCTTCTACCTAGGCATTGCTCCTCTCCAACCGATGCATATTCCTTCCCCCTCTACAACCTGGCGGCAACGGTTGTTTATGCCATTCAAACCACAACCGATGCCCCCAGAAGACTCCATTCTGCTGAGAATTGGTGTTCAGGTGCTGGTTTGCATCGGCATTATGGCCACGGACACTGCGGCATCAACCGTCCATAGCGCCTGGGCTATTCCCTTAAGTCTGATGGGAGGATTTTGGAGCTGGCGGCAGCGACATCGTCGTAATACTCCTGCCAAAATTGGAATTGCCTTCGGCATGATTGCTGTGCTGGCAGTCTTCCTAAGCCGTTTGGTGGGGCAGGCTGGGGATTCGCGGATTTTGCTAGCTGAACTGCTGATCCAAGTTCAAATCCTCCATTCTTTTGACTTACCACGCCGGAAAGATCTAGGGTATTCGGCAGTCATTGGCGTCATCTTAGTGGGGGTGGCGGCAACAGTAAGTGAAACAACTCTGTTCGGGGGATGGTTACTACTGTTTATGGCCATTGCCTTACCCGTCCTAATCCTCGATTATCGATCACGATTGGGGTTAAAGACTTTCAAACGCCAAGCTCTCAGCATCCCACCGGTTCAGGTGGGCAAGGTGTTGCTGGCTGTCATGACAGTGGGGTTAATTATTTTTGCCCTGCTGCCCCGTCTACCAGGCTATCAACTGAGAACCCTGCCGGTCAGCGCTGCTATTGATTTTCAGGGTAAATTTGATGCTCAACAAATTGTCAATCCAGGCTATGGACAAGGAGACAATGCATCTTGGGATGGAACCGGAGAAGGAGGACAAGACCTCCAGGGCGACATCATCTTCGATGATCAGTTCTACTACGGTTTTAATCAAACCATTAATCAGAATTTGCGGGGCGTCCTAAAACCAGAGATTGTAATGCGGGTGCGATCGCAAGCCCCCGGTTTCTGGCGAGTGTTAGCCTTTGATGAATACACAGGCCAAGGGTGGAAAATGTCTCGCAACCAAGAGTCTGAAACCCTGAAACGGCCATCCTGGTCCTATCGGTTTGTCATCCCCCAAATCGGTCAACGCAGTCGCACGAAGGAAGTCATTCAAACCTATTCTATTGCTGCACCTTTCCCCAACCTAATCCCAGCCCTCAGTCAAGCCCGGGAAGTCTATTTCCCCACTCGTGAAATTGCCAGAGATCCAGAAGGCGGATTCCGATCCCCCGTGCAGCTTCAGGAGGGTCTGACCTACTCCGTAATTTCGGACGTATCGTATCGCGATCGCAACCGTCTCCGTCAAGCCTCCCGTAAATATCCCCAATATATCCGTAAGCATTACCTGCAAATTCCACCTGAGATTGCCCCTCAAGTTCAGGAACAGACTCAAACCCTGTTAGCCAATGCCAACCATTCCCCCATCTCTGCCTACGAGAAAGCCCTCTACCTAGCACAGAACCTTAAGCAAACCTATGCTCTCCAGCCCGATCTACCCACCCTCGATCCCCAAGCCGATTTAGTAAACACATTTTTATTCAAATCCAAAGGGGGATATCCTGATCACTTTTCAACCACCTTGACCATAATGTTGCGCTCTATTGGGATTCCTGCTCGTTTAGTCACAGGATTTGGGGAAGGTCAGTTTAATGCCTTCACAGGATTGTATGAAGTCAAAAACATTGACGCCTATGCCCTCACGGAAGTCTATATTCCTCAATATGGCTGGTTTACCTTTGATCCCATCCCCGGTCATGACCTCATACCGCCTTCAGTCGATGACGACTATACTTTTTCTGTTTTGAAGTCTTTTTGGAGTTGGGTCGCAGGTTGGTTGCCCTCACCCATGGTCGGTGGGTTAACTGCAATCTTTGCCTTTATTGGCACTAGCTTGGCCCAAGCGTTAGGCTTTTTTACCAGCAGTTGGCAAGGCTGGATTTCAGGGTTATTCGTCCTCAGTGGACTGGCTGTTCTCGTCTGGTTAACACCGCAAGGATGGCGATTTTGGCGATACCAACGTCGAATAGCTAACTTGCCACCGATGGAACGACTGTACCAGCAAACGCTCAACCTTCTAGCCGATTGGGGCATGCCTAAATACCATCACGAAACTCCATTCGAATATACCCGTCGCATCAATCGAACAGCTACAAACTCTATTGCTACTCTAGTCTCGGAGATTTCTACCACTTATGTTGCCTGGCGATATGGACAACAGAACAGCAATTTACATCATATTCAGCAGCAATTTCAGACATTACGAAAACAATCACGATTACAACAGCAAAAGAAATAATGCTGCTATAGAAAATATCTATAGTAGAGCGTAAATGTAATGTCTAACAGATAAATCGTCCATACTGAAATCAAGAACCATGCTTATTCATAAACCACTTCTTTCCCAAACACTGAAGAGACATCGCAAAATTAAGTGATCCTACGCGTATATTCTAAAAGAGAAACAGTCCATCCTAAGAATGAGGGCATGCATCCACAGAGAGTTGTTCTAGATCAAATCTGCCACTTGCCACCTTGCTGAGCTGGTAACTGCCAAAGCTCTGATTACCAACTACTAAATCAGTTAGTTTATGACCTACACTCCTAATCTCCAAACACCAGCCCCAAAAGAGAAGCCACAGGTTTCACCTGCAAAAGTCTTGCAGAAAGTTATTTCCGAACAGCGATCGGGTCGCATCACCATTACTGATTCCGACGATCCATCTATTAGTTGGCGGGTGTATCTAGGGGGCGGTCAGATGCACTTTGCAGAAAGTACCATGGGTCATGCAGAAAGGCTTACCTATCTCCTCAAAAAGCATCTGCCGGACTTTAACTTACCTACACCACTCCCCAGCAATACCTCTGAATATTCCCTCTTATGCAAATATTGGCAATCCAGAAACTTGCCCCTCAATTTCTTCCGAAAACTGCTGGCTCTATTAACTCAAGAAGCATTGATGCAGTTTTTAGCCCTACCACAAGGCTTTTTAGACTTTGAACCCAATGTTGGTTTAGATCCGTTATTACTCTCAGCCCCCTTCAGACAACTCGTTCTCCCCGTACGGGACCAAATTAATAATTGGGCACAGTTGCGACCTGCAATTGGTTCACCTTTCCAAAGAGCACATTTAGAGAATCAAGATCAATTTTTGAAACTAGTCTGGCAAGAAGGTGGGGCCGGTCGACATTTGCAAAATATGGCCAATTTATTAGAGCAAGATCTCTGTCTCTATGAATTAGCCCTGCAGACAGATATGGATTTGCTAGCGTTGGCGGGTTCATTGGCCCCCACGATCCAAGCAGGGGCCGTGAGTATGCAGCCCTACCAAGTGATTGAAGAAACAGTCCGTCCAGTTATCGCCTGTGTTGATGACAGTCAAACCATTCAGCAATTTGTGAAATTATCCTTAGAAGCCGAAGGCTTTGAGGTCATGCAATTAATGGATCCCAAACAAGCATTAACCGTCCTGATTGAGCAGCAGCCTAACCTGATCCTGATGGATATTGAAATGCCCAAAATGGATGGATATGAACTGTGTCGTATGGTCAGACAGGTCGATCTGCTCAAGGAAATTCCAGTCGTCATGCTAACGGGGCGGGAAGGCATCATCGATCGAATGCGAGCCCGAATGTCAGGATGCACTGCTTATCTCACAAAGCCTTTTAATCCTCAAGAACTGTTAGCTTTAGTCCAAAAGTTGACGGCGGCGGGAGCTGTTCTGCCACAAGTATAGGTTCCCCATCCGTTTTCACCAATGAGACTTGCGACAGAGCGATATCTGTTGAGGTAAGGGAGTATCATCCATAGTCAAGCTAGGGCAACAGCATTTCCAGACTTTCAGACTACAGTGACTGCCAGAATCATGCCCTCCTAGGTAAGCGGTTGAATCGCAACGTTAACCTGTAGATTGGTTAGTCCTGATACAGCTATACTGTTGTGCAGTCGAATTTTAACTTCCACGGCCCTAGTATCCCCGTTGGTATTGGGGGTCGTATTAGCGGCATTATTTTTGCCAATCTGTAAACCAATTTTGTCAACAGTACCTTCGATCTCCCCTTTCATTGCCGGACTCGAAATTTTGGCCGACTGACCAATTTGAACTTTATTGATATCCCGCTCATCTACATTGGCCACAACATACATTTGCCGAGTATTGCCCATCTCTACGATGGCTGGTTGCACCTTATTATCTTGGCTAGCCACCGCAGGGATAGCTTCTCCTTCCCGAAGCAACACCTTCAAAATTTGGCCTGTTTGTGGAGCCCGAATAACGGCCCGGGATAACCGAGCTTTGGCTAACTCTAGATTGCTTTGAGCAGAGGCCAAATCAATTTGAGGTTGCCCCACCCTAGATGCACGATTCACGGGAATAAGCGCATTCTTCGGGTTGTTGTTTGGATCATCTTCCAGCAGTGCTAAAGCTGTCCTTTCATTCTTGAGCTGTTGCTCTTGGCGCTGTAAAGATACCCTCTGTTCCTGCAAATCTTGACGAGAAACAGCACCCGCTTTTTGTAATTTTTCATATTCTTGGAATTTCTTTTCAGCCTGTTGGTAGGCTATCTCAGCTTGCTCAACAAGCGATCTTTGAGCCTCTACCCGATTCTCAGCTTGATTACGACCGTTAGGATTTCCTAATCTTCTCTCTGAAATAGACCGATTTTGGACTTCTAGGAGGCGACTCGCTGATAGTTTCGCTTCAGCCTGAAGTTCAGGATAACTTTCCAAAAAAGCAATGGGCTCACCTTTCTTAAGTTGCTGGCCTTCCTTTACCAACAACCTCAAAATCCTTTCTCCTGTGGGACCACTCACTCTAATCACTTGCCCAGCAGGTTCAATCTTTCCCAAAGCAGCAATAGCCTCTGTCTTTTTGAGAGGCGCTTCAACTCTATCGGCAATAGGATTTGATGGTTTTCGAACAAGCCAAGCAACACCTGCAGTGCCAACGCCCAGGACTAGGATCATTGCTCCAGCAATGGTCCATTTCCCAAAAGGTTTAAGAAATGGTTTGTCACCCACGTGAATTGCTCAAAATCAATACCTTCAATTGTAAGGACTATTGTCCCCATTAGGCCAGATTCTATATTCTGGGTTGGCCTATAATACTTCATCCCCCCATCGCCTAAAAACACCGCTTTTTGCAAGAACCTTGGGAGCAAGAGCATTTAATAGTCATCCCTACAGCAATCCTCTGCACCCTCACGTAAAATGCCATATAGGTAATTAATATAAAATCATGAAACCAATTCTGTTAGGAACACTCTTTTCTGCCATCTTTTGGGTTGGTATGCCGGCTCAAGCTGAGAACCCCGAGCATTTACAAAAAGTCATCAAATCTCGTTCCTGTCCTCGCTGTGACTTACAAGGTGCAGATCTCTCGGCTCTCAATTTGCATAATGCCAATTTACAAGGGGCTAACCTCACCAATGCCAATTTGAATTTGGCAGATTTATCAGGCGCTAATCTCACCAATGCAGTGTTAACAGGAGCTAGCGTAGTATGGACTGATTTTACTGATGCCCAGTTGAACGATGCTAATCTTGCAAACTCCAAATTTTCAGGAGGAGAACGGCTCGGTCAAGCATTCAGTTTCGAGAAAGCCACTTTGCCCGATGGAACGATCGCTTACCCGTGAACCTTTAGAATTCGATAAACTTTTCAATAACAACCATTACCATCAAGTGCCGCTCTCAATAGCTACCAAGGCATCAGTTCCAAAACTGCATAAAGGCACTTGATGGCGGAGTCTTCGGCTCCAAAAAATTCAAGAATCTCTTTGGTGGAGTGGACGATGAAACATTTATATCTTTTAGGTGCATTACTACCGATACAGTTGATCACTGCTTCAGCTGCAATAGCTAAGACTTGTAGCCCATACCGAGTCAATTATGAAAGTGCCATTTCGCAAGGACTCATTTCCCGGCCTTCTTTAGTCAATAGTGCTTGGCAATCCCTGAGTTTATTTCAAGTGGCGATGCGTCGTAATGATCGGATTGAAGCTGCCTCTAGAGCGGCCCAATATTTAGTGATTGTGTCGGAAGATGCCGGTACAGCACAAGCCAATCAGGCGCGGCAAAGTATTGAGAATGAAATGGTTGGGTATTATGAAAAACCTGTAGAAGTAGCAATGCCGATGTTTGAGGTAATTCTCAAAAATAGTCCAATGTGTATCGCCAACTAAAGCTTGTTCAGTTTCTCAAACAACTCTTGCCGTAAACGATAGAGAATCATCGGTGATTTCAAGTCGTCCAGAATATTCCTAGCCATTGTGCTTGGCCCTAGCGGCCCCCAAGTGCAGCCGGTCACTAAATAGGTTTGGGTTTGTTTACCCACTTGAATGGAACCATACAATCCTACACAGCCTTGCAAAATCCCGGTACTCATCCATGAGAATAAACCCACGGCAAGAACATCTGTGATGTCAAAGAAGAGATAACCACTCACCTCCACCAATACCAAACCCAGCAGACTGATTAGCATTTTGCCCCACAGTTGATTGACCTGATGTCGATGAGTAGGCAACTGATAGAGTTTCACCAACGTCCCGATCAATAACAAGTCGGCAAAGATATTCACCCCAATATCGATAAAGCCCAAAGGACAAACAGCAATTAGAGCTGCCTTGAGTCGTGCATATTGCCAGATACAGGTTTTGCTGGCTTGAGAGTGGTATCGCTGCACCTGATTCGCAATCTCACGCTCCACCCTCTGAGCTTGCAAGAGGGTGTTGAGGGCCACCAGGAAGCCTCCCTCTTGGTGAATCAGGTTCAAAAGTGTTGTCTTTAGGGAATTGATATTTGCAGGAAGTGACTCCCAATCTGTTGTTGTACGGCCATCAGGCCATTCCACCCGAACTTCTACAGGCGTTGGGGCAGCAGAGGTGAGCAAGATATCTTGAGGCGCTAGGATTTTTCGCAGGGCCTGATCGGGCAAACGGTCATAAATCTTGGCTGCATCTAACTCTGGATAAAGATCTGCCTTGTTGACGACCACTAGTAAAGGACGGCCTGCTTGACGCAAATCTTTGAGTGCTTCCCATTCTAGAGAAGTCGGGGGTCCAGCCACAATAAAGAGAATTAAATCAGCCGTATGGGCAATTTCTTGGGCCATTTGTGCCCGTCCTTGCCCTTCAATTTCGTCAAGGCCTGGGGTATCTATCAGTTCGATTTGAAGAGGCAGTTTGATCTCCTGGTCTGTTACTCCCGGAGACCACCGAACCGATCGGGGCCATTGCGTTTCCCCATTCAGAGGCCCCACGGGGAAAATGGGCTCAGCGAATAAAGCATTGAGAACGGCTGATTTTCCTCGACTTACAAACCCAAACGCCGCAATTTGAAGGAGTCGTTGATTGAGTTTTAGATCTAGGCCAGACAGGATTCCTAGCTCCGTTTGCAGCTCGGCCTGCAATGGCAAAGGCAAGCTCTCAACTTGCTTGAGAACTTGCTTGATACTAACCCTAGCGCGCTGAATATGATCTCCCTGCTTATGGCCAGGAGACTGGGTACCAGGAGCAGAGGTGAGGCTGGAATGGGTTGGAACCACTGGCCAAATCTAGGACGCTGAAGAAGTTGCTTCTAACAACCCTCCTTGACGACGAAAACGACCAATGCCCTGCTGGGCAAAATCTTTGAGGATATCGATCTTTTGGTGCTCTCGAAACACTTTAGAAACAACCTGCTTTAGTTTCTCTGGACTCCAATTCGATTCAGGGGCAGCAACTGCTAATTCACTTAGTTCCTGGAAATGTTCCACTAAACTCAAACCGGCAATGCGAGTTAAGTGAGCCGTACTAACACCCTGGACTAACCCCCCAGCGATAAAGGTAAAGTGGTGACCTTTGAGTATTGACCCTAATGCCTGGGTAGATACTTCTACCAAGCCCAACTTCAGCATGGCAGTTGCCAATGTTCCTGCCACTGCTTGCGCTTGAGCCAGGGAAAATTTGAGTTGATATAGAGATCCTAACTCCATCACCATTTTGGCGCTAATGGCAGCGGCGGCTAACATATCTAGGGTGGGAACCGGATTAGCAAACGCAGTCGCCCCTGTAATCCACTGATAGCGGTCAACTATGGGCATGGCCAATTGCCGACGGGCAGCATTGAGCTGGACTTGAACTTGGGACTGTAGTGCCAAAGTTTGCTGATAGGTTTGGAACAGGATTAGCTGCTTCTTCTCAGCCATCATGACTTGGCCAAGACGCGTTGTTAAGGCTGATATATCAGGTTGAGGATATTCTGATGCTTCATGGCAAGATCCATCTGCGTCATAGCGTCGGACCTTAATGGCTTGTGGGCGACCAGCAACAGCAACAATATCCTGCTCAGACACCCAGGGTTGCAAGCGCTGCTGTAACTTTTGTCTCAGGATTAATCGTTGACTGGGCAGATATTGATCCTGTTTGTTGAACACAACTAATGTTCTTTGCTTATGGTCTTGGAGAATTTTCAAGGATTGATGCTCTGAATCAGTTAAGTCCCCCTGAATGACAAAAACCACAAGGTCTGCAGCCATGACGGTTACGGGTAGCAATGCATCCCCAAGGGCAGGATTCTCTGATTCCATCACTGTAAATGCAGAGTTCTCGGTTTGGCTGTCTTGCCCTTGTAGTAGTTCCAACAGAGTTGACTTGCCTACTCCAGGAGCACCCATCACGGCAAGACGAGGGTCTTGACGATCTAAATCTATATGGTGAATCTGTTCTTTGAACATCACAGACTGGGCAGTCGTTTCAGTGATGTCTTCAAGTTGTCCAATCAGAGATTCAGTGGTTGCCAATGCCTTTTCCACAATGGGCTTTGACATTTTAGTAGCATCTAAGGCGGGGATGCGTTGTTTAAGGCCGGGAAAAAATTTCAGGGAAAAGGCCAAGCTGCCCAAACCCACGACCATTCCTGCCGTTAAAAACTCAGAGAAACCGTGATTGCCATTGGGGGTTAGGAACCAAATGACTAACACTAGGGTGCCAGCACCCCAAAAAATTCGTTGTGATGATTGAGCAGACATAGACTTGAGATCCTTAACAACCTTGACATCCCGTCCCCGCTATTTTCGCAGATTGATCGAAAAAATGTCAGGAAGTTTAAAAAAAGAATACCCCAGAGATGTGATATCTCTGGGGTACCCTCAGCTTTGGTGGCGGGGCACGGATTTGAACCATGGACCTTCGGGTTATGAGCCCGACGAGCTACCAGACTGCTCTACCCCGCGGCGTGAAACCCAAGTATAGACATGAATGACTACACTTGGCAACTTTTATCTAAGATTTCTTTAATTCTCACTATTGAGCCATGACATCTACCAATTTGGGCAGGGAATTTGTATGACGGAATGGTTTGGATTGAGGGAGTCTTTTGACCTTGAGAGCAATGATATTTTTTAGGATGACCTGAATGCAATTTGACGGTTCATATCCTGAACTTGGGCTTATAATCTTACACACTCAAATAAATGACATATAGGCTTCGCTAAATGGCAGCAGCTCGGTTTAGGTTGGTTAACGCTCTCCACTTCCGTAATTTCCGGGGAGATTTGCTGGGGGGAATGACCGCAGCTATTGTGGCCTTACCCTTAGCCCTCGCCTTTGGAGTTTCAGCTACGGCAGATGTTCCTGATACAGGTGCTATTGCTGGTTTATATGGTGCGATTGGAGTCGGTCTGTTTGCCTCTCTTTGTGGAGGAACACCTTCTCAAATCTCAGGTCCCACAGGGCCAATGTCTGTTGTCATGGCCACAATTTTCTCCTCTTTGATGAAGGAGGATCCTGAATCTGGCTTAGCGATGGCCTTTACCGTCGTTATGATGGCTGGTCTTTTCCAAATCCTATTCGGGGTATTGAAGTTAGGAAAGTACATTACTTTAATGCCCTATACCGTCATTTCGGGTTTTATGTCTGGGGTGGGCTTAATTATTATCACGCTCCAAATTGCACCCTTGCTGGGGTACAAAGCCTCTTCTAGAGTGGTCAGTTCAATTCAACAACTACCTGACGCGGTTCTCAATATCAATCCCGTGGCTCTAGGGTTAGGATTGCTGACCCTAGTGATTGTCTTTGCAGCACCACCTCGCCTAAACCGGGTACTTCCAGCTCCTTTGATTGCCTTGGTCGTCTGCACTTTAATTTCGGCCTATGGATTCCCTGACAGTGGCATCCCAGTTATCGGTAAAATTCCTGCGGGTTTACCAGAATTTCATCTCCCTGTGTTTCATCTGAAATCTGCCAAGACCATTCTAGGATTCAGTGTGATGTTGGCAATGTTGGGGTCTATTGACTCACTGCTGACCTCATTAGTTGCGGATAACATTACTCATACCCAACACGATTCTGATCGAGAACTGATTGGTCAGGGCATTGGTAATTTGGTTGCCGGAATTATGGGGGGACTACCCGGTGCAGGCGCAACAATGCGTA
>CALDHF010000179.1 GCA_937941595.1 uncultured Acaryochloris sp.
GTAAAATGGCCAATCTAAAGAGCTTCTAGGGTGCAGGCAGCATATTGAAATCTTGAGTACCGTAGGTCTCAATATCTTAGAAGGTGTGGGTCTAACTGACAATCCCTCCCATAGCCAATGACTGACTATAGGAGGGCGAGAAGAGGGATCAAGTTTGCAGAATCAGCTCGTGACTTAAACAACACTCAAACTGACCGAGAAGCGAACCCCTTATGTATCCTCAGACTCTGATGCTTCGGGGTCAGCTTCTGGGGTCCCCTCATGTCGTAATGTTAGGTAACGAATCACATTCTCGCTGATTCGCATTTCACGTTCTAACTTTGCGATCGCATGTCCCTGACCGTGATAGTTCATCTGAATATAAACCCCTTCACGGAAATTCTGAATTTCATATGACAACCGCCGCTTGCCACGATGCTGAGTATCAATTTCCTCAACACCTTGCTCTTTCAATAAGTCTTGGTACTTCGTAATCGCCTGATCCATCTGCTCTTCACCCAAATCTGGGCGAAGGATATACATGGTTTCGTAAGCAGTCATCAAAATCGCTCCTTATGGACTAAAGGCTCCTCTAGACGTGAATTCAACCCAACCGATAGGCACTAACAGCCCAGCAACGCGGATCGACACAAAAAAGAAGCAAGGATCTAGAATCTTATCACTTGATTCTGATGCTTTGCCATTTATCCCAATCTTCTTGCAAGAAATGCCCCATTCAGCACTAGCAAACCTCAGAAAGCAAGTGGTCCAAATCAGTAACGACCGAACGAAAACTTGGCTTTGCAAAATAGAACCCTTGAAATAATCGAATATCAAAGGATTTGAGAATGGTTAGTTCCTCAATCGTCTCTACGCCCTCAGCAATGGGTTCAATGGATAAATCTCGGCAAACTTGGACAATGCCTTTAACAATGGATTGACGGCCTCTATCCTTATCAATGTTACGAATTAGAGCCATATCCAACTTGATATAGTCTGGTTGAAAATCAGCTAAGAAATTCAGCCCCGAATACCCTGCCCCAAAGTCATCTAAAGCTGTCTTGAAACCAAGGCTTTGATAATGCTCAATAATGGACCGCACATGAGCATAGTCTTTCACCTTCTCGACTTCAGTGAGTTCGAATAAAATCTGATCGAGGGGAAAGTCACAACTCTTAGCCGTTTCAATCGTAGTCCGAATACAGAGTTCGGGTTGATACACGGCATTGGGCAAAAAGTTGATGCTCAGCAATGACTGAATATTCAACTCCGCTGCCAATTGGATGGCCCGGACTCGACAAGCTTGATCAAATCGATATCGATTTTGGTCAGAAACTTGACCTAAGATGCTGCCCGCCGATTCATTATTCAAGCCCCGCACCAGCGCTTCTTGGGCAAAAATAGTGCTGTCAACCAAATCTACAATTGGTTGAAAAGCCATCGTGAAATCAAAATTTAGCTCAGGCGTACTGAGGCATCCAGCGCATCCTATAGGTAATGAAGGTTCCTGATCAACCACAATACTGTTCCTTAGACCAAAAGTGCACATTCACTGACTGAAAGCCTCTGATAGTCTGAGAAGCGCTGCCAACAACTGGCTAATCCCTCAGCCCCAATACTCGCAAGATCATGCCCTGCTAGTGTTCCCTATCGCCAAGAACAAGGCGACAAGGTCTGAGGATTAGACGATATTAGCCATCTATCGGATATTGTCGTCATTAACGAATCTGCATGTTAACGGCATCGGAGATAGCTGGAATCTCTGCATACTCACCTCGACTAGATTTATAAACACCGTAGATAAAGGTAAAGAAAACGCCCAAGAAAACGGTATTAAATAACGTCTCTGTCAACAAAGCCAGCTGGAAACCATTACCCACCAACGGCAGAATCAAATTGCATACCATCAAAATCAGATCCAAGAGGATGGCTTGGAGAACATTAAACCGAATAAAACGGCTGATGTTTTCATTCCGGACAACGCCAAAGAACAGAGCTAGGAATACGATTAGACCCGCAAAAGGGATCTGCCGATAGATTGTCAACACAGGGAGAATGGGCAATAGCCCAATCTGAGCAACGGGAAATTGGCGTAGGATGAAATTTCCATCCCCGTAAACTAACGCATCCATCAATGGCAATAAATAAGGAAGCGCCCCGAAAACCCTTTCTGACCAAGATGTTGACTCATCCCAACTCATTGCAAAGTCTCCCGACTAATAATATTCACGCCATTTCATCAATGTAACTTATCCCCATTCTTATGATTGGGAATTCAAGAAAGTTCTTACAATCATCCCATCTGAGTTGAGTATTAATCACGAGTTTGAGCATAGGCCGCATCGGAAATGACAGGCACTTCAGCATGATGTCCTCGCAATGTCTGGGCAACAGAATATCCAACCATCCCAACTGTGCCTAGAAACACAACGTCAAAGAAGACAATGATCAATAAACCCGCCTCAAATTGAGTTCCTCCAAGGGTAGGCGCAATGACGTCATTGTTGACAATGTTCATAAGCATCAACAAATTGCGAATCAGAGCCAAGGCAAACCCAACTAGGAGAGCCTGCATGGCGTTATAGCGAATGAGATGGCGGATACGAGTATTTCTGACCACTCCCACAATCAGCCCGATAAAAACTAAGAGGGGGATAATCGATATCCCTCCACCCCCTCCATAATAAATAGGTACCAATAGAAAAATAGGGAAAAATATCCACCTCAGGGGAGGAAACTGACCAAACAGAAAATTGCCAAAGGGGATAACGGTGAGTAAAGGCAGCAGATAAGGTAAACAGGCAAGAATGCGCTCTTGTGTAGTGGTTGCTCCACGCCTAGTCATACAAGCTTGTCCTTCGTCAATTAGGGGTATCTCCGAACAATTTAAAGGATTGCTGAGCAGACTGGTTTAAATTGTTGAGGGGCTTATTTCTGTGAGTAAGACTCTTGAAGCTAACCTCTCTCCAGAAAGCTACCGTGAGATCGTTAGGGACTCAAGACTCAACCTGGGCGACGCGAAAACCCATCTGGCATCGATATTGCTTAGCTTGAGCATCAGACTCTGAGAGCTGTTCGAGCAGCCGACCGCAACAGAGCCGATCTTGCTGCCAGCGCGGCTGGCCTTTGCAATCTGCCAGTAGACAAGATTGGCAAACTACTTGCGGAGAGAGTAATTGGTCTTCAGTTAGGATGACTAACATAATCAACCTCTAGGCCATAACATTTGCCCTAGGTCCATTCTAAGTGAGCCGCCTGCGAGTTGTCCGCTCAAACAGCCTAAAAATACAGAACTAAACCTCATTTATGAACAACCGTAAACACAGGAAAAACTAGCGGTGAAATATCTTAACGAAGCAGAGAGACGTTAAGATATTTATTCTGAAGATCTTACATACGTATGATTTGAATTTGCCTAAGCGTATCAATATTGAGTATTGAATATGCGGGTTCTGGTAGATAGTGGCTTTGTTGAAACTTGAAAAGGGTAGGCTCTGCAATGCAAACCAGCTTAGATATCTTGACAGCAACAGATCCTGCGATCGCGAGTATTCTGCAACAGGAATTACAGCGCCAGCGCGATCATCTAGAGTTAATTGCTAGCGAAAATTTCACCTCAGCCGCGGTGCTAGCAGCCCAGGGATCTGTCCTCACCAACAAATATGCAGAAGGCTTACCGGGCAAGCGCTATTACGGGGGCTGCGAATATATCGATGCTGCTGAACAATTAGCCATCGATCGCGCCAAAGAATTATTTGATGCCGATCATGTCAATGTCCAACCCCATTCTGGGGCTCAGGCAAACTTTGCGGTATTTTTGACACTATTACAACCTGGCGATACGTTCATGGGCATGGATTTATCCCATGGCGGTCACTTAACCCACGGGTCCCCTGTCAATGTGTCCGGGAAATGGTTCAACGTTGTTCAGTATGGGGTTGATCCAGACACAGAACAGCTGAATTACGATCGTATTCGCGACTTAGCACTCCAGCACCGTCCCAAGATGATTGTGTGCGGCTACTCTGCCTATCCTCGCATCATTGACTTTGAAAAATTCCGGGCGATCGCAGATGAGATTGATGCTTATCTCATGGCAGATATTGCCCACATCGCTGGTTTGGTGGCGACCGGACATCACCCTAGTCCATTGCCTTACTGTGATGTCGTCACCACCACCACCCATAAAACCCTCAGAGGGCCAAGGGGAGGGTTGATCATGACCAATAATCCTGACCTCGGTAAAAAGTTTGATAAATCGGTGTTCCCCGGTACTCAAGGTGGCCCTTTAGAGCATGTAATCGCCGCCAAAGCCGTTGCCTTTGGGGAAGCCCTCAAACCTGAATTCCGAACCTATTCAGGCCATGTCATCGAGAACGCCCAAGCCCTTGCTCAACAGCTCCAAGCTCGAGGCTTCAAAATTGTCTCCAATGGTACAGACAATCACCTATTGCTAGTGGACTTACGCTCTATTGGCATGACAGGCAAGCGGGCCGACCAGCGGGTTAGCCAAGTCCACATTACTGCCAACAAAAACACTGTTCCTTTTGACCCAGAATCTCCCTTTGTTACCAGTGGTCTCCGATTAGGCTCACCAGCAATGACCACTCGGGGTATGGGCAGAGCAGAATTTACTGAAATTGCAGACATTATCGCTGAATGCTTACTAAAACCCGATGATGATGCCGTGGCGAACCAGTGCCGTCAACGGGTTGCTCAGCTTTGTGGGCAATTCCCGCTATATCCTCATCTCCACAGTCCTGTCCCAGCTCTGACATAAGCTTTGTTTCCAGGATGGCTTGAGGGTCAAGGAACTTGTCTTCCTACCTATTCCTCATGCATGATGGCAATATAACAGTGAAAATAAACTGTTATAGTCTCTGCTTAGTCAGCTCAATACTCTTTATGTAGCAGGATCTTGGATGCCCCCCTCTCATCTGGTTGCCTTTCTTGTGGCTGCCTTAGTGGTTCTTTGGAGTACACCAATTGTCAAAAAAATTGGGTTAAGGAGTGGCTATGTAGACTTGCCTAATCCCCGCAAGGTACATAAGCACCCGATGGTGCGCTTGGGTGGCATTTCCATTTTTTTGGGAACTGAAGTTGCTTTGATTGCGGCAACCCTAACCGGCGGATTTAACAATTTGCCACCTTCATCAGCCCATGAAATTTGGGGAGTCGTTATTGGTGGGCTACTCTACTTCTGTATTGGGTTAGCGGATGATTTATTTACACTAACGCCTTGGTCACGCCTCTTGATGCAGTTTGCAGTCGCAGGGATGGCCTGGGGGGTTGGTG
>CALDHF010000180.1 GCA_937941595.1 uncultured Acaryochloris sp.
GGATATTGTCCTCTTCTCACCGAGAAAAATTGACCTCGATAATGCTTATGAACCTTTAGGAGAACCTGGATCAGAGTCAGGAAAATAATGAGTCAGAAAAGGAACTTCCACAAGGATGCCTGTTTCCGTGCCCACCTTGATATGGGTACCCGCAGCCCCAGCTTTTGTCTTAATGTAGCCCATGCCCAAGGGGCCGGAGGAGGTTTCTACAACACTAGTGAGCAGTCCCACCTTTTTCTCTTCTAGGGTGATAGGGGTATTAGCTGGCACAGCTTGACTCAACTGAATGCCCCATAATCGTTGCTTTACACCTTGATAAGTGTTGAGACGGGCAATGGTTTCTTGACCAATGTAACAGCCCTTATCAAAAGAAATTGTTTGCCACAGTCCAGCCTCCAAGGGATTAAAGTCTTCCGTTAATTCGGCATCCGGCTTGGGCCGCCCCTGGGCGATCCTTAACTTTTCCCAAACCGTTTCACCAAAAGGACAGGCATCTTGGTCCGTTAGAATTTGCCAAAGTCCAGCTCCTGAGTCTGCATCTGTGATCAGTGTAAACCCAGGACTCATCAGACCCGTCTCTGCCACAATCCGAACGCTTTGGCCATTGATATCAGCGCCAACGTGGTGATGCGGGATGTCGGGTAAGTCCGTGATGCCTAGACGTTGGAGGAGGCTTTTACTCTCGGGTCCTAGCAAGCTAAAAGAGACTGTTTGGAGGGTAATGTCTTCAACTTTGACCTTGTCCCCGAAGAAAATATAGCGATCACACCAGCTCATCAACTGTTGGCGGCGGTTAGGCGAAACCTGAAGAATCACGGTTTCTGCGGTCACGTAAACACTGGCCAGATCAATCGTGCGTGCCGTTGACGTTACAAACACGGTCTCACACCCTTCTCCTGGCTTGAGAATCTTCAAATTATTGGTGCTTTGATTGTGAAGAAAAGCCAGTCGATCCTGATCGCTGACTTGTAAACGACCCCAATGGGTGCGATCACACATAGCGACCCCCTCTTTAACGGCTTCTAAGGCTTGATCATCATTGCTGAAACTGCAGATGATGGCAGAATTATCACCCTCGCCCCATACGGCTCCATTTCGACGTTGATAGTCCTGTAAGGTCTCAGACATTATGGCGATTATCCATTTTTTCTTGAGTAAGGTTGACGCTTCGATTTTAGGGAAACAGCATTCGTCAGGAAGGGGTGCTGAAGATAGTTTATTGAAGGATGCTAAAAAATATTTCTTTTTACTAAGAAACCTAACACAAACCCCATGGCCAGCCCTTGATTCGTTGTGATTAGCAGAAACGCTTCTGTTCTATGAGAGGATGTTAGCCAGCATTATCTTTTCATTTATTCTATTACCCCTAGCTTCCAGCCATTTTAAAGGGGACCCAAAGATTTGAGAGGAGATTTATATCAATGACAATGGAAATGGTAAAACATGGTGGCGACCCCTTTGTTGGGGATCTCGCTACACCTGTGAATAGTTCTGGGATTGTTAAAGCCTGGATCAATAATCTACCGGCTTACCGCAAAGGAATGTCTGCCAATGCTCGGGGTCTAGAAATTGGGATGGCCCACGGCTATTACCTCTACGGTCCCTTCGCAACTTCTGGCCCTATTCGTGGCACCCAGATGGCGCTTGTATCGGGTGTTCTATCCGCAAGCTGTGTCATTATCGTCTTATCGGTTGCAATCCAGCTATACACAAGTGTTTCTGTGCCCAAACCGCGCCCATCCGTAACAACGGCGGATCCCGGCGACGACTTTGGTACTAAAGAGGGTTGGAGCGCAATGGGCAGTGGCTTCTTGATCGGTGGCTGTGGTGGTGCAGTCATCGCAGGCGTTCTTTCTTATGCGATTGCCATATTTGCTGGCTAATCATCTTCTATTAGCTCGGCGCTTGTTATCGATCGCTTTTCTCCAAGATTAGGGATTTGAGCAACTATAGAAAAACCCTCTGCAATCGCAGAGGGTTTTTCTATAGTTGGCCAGCAATCACAGGGATCAGGGATTGGCAAAGGGTTAGGGGATCCACCCCCGATTCTGTCCGATTTCGGGCTGCCAATAGTCCGGCTTGGGCATGCCACCAAATACCGCTACATAAGATTTCACTAAAGGAATTCTCCTCCCGTTGCTGGCTCAAGAGTCCCGCCAACATGCCAGTAAGCACATCCCCACTGCCCCCACGAGCCAAAGCTGGGGTGCTGTCCGGGTTAATCCATATCGACCCTTGCGGTGGGGCTAGAATCACCCTTGCCCCTTTGGAAACAATATAAGCATGGCTAGATTGGGCAGCTTGCTTCACCATTGGCAATATTTCTTGAGACTGTGCAGCAGGAAACAGACGCTTCAATTCTCCAGGATGGGGTGTAAGGATTGTGGGAGCTGGCCTAAACTGAAGGGTTTCTACCAGTTGATGTTGTGCTAAAAGATTGAGACCATCTGCATCTAAGACGAGAGGGCAAGGACAGCGTAAGACTTCATTTATGATGGCATCCGTTTCTGTCGTAACGCCGGGGCCATAGGCAATGACATCAAACTCATCAAATGACAGTTTTGGGGGTAGACTTGCGATCGCACCTTGTTCCGTTTCAGGGCAAGCAATGACCAGCGCTTCGGGGACAGATTGTAAAACCAGGGGCTTCAAAGAGGCTGGCACGGCAATAGTCATCATTCCTATTCCCGTCGCCCGTGCTCCCAGAGCAGTGAGGATAACGCTGCCAGCATATTTCTGAGAGCCTCCGATTAACAGGCAATGCCCCTGTCGATATTTGTGGGTATTGGGATGACGCTGGGTAAGAAGTACTCCTCTTGCAGCCACTGAGGTCATTCTACGTACCTCTGGCTGAGTTCCTACAATGGCGTTGATATCTGCCACAGGGATATCAAAATCAATTAAATGCAGATGGCCACTGTAGGGTAGGCCTTGATCTTGCAGTAGCCCAAGTTTCCACAAACCAAGACAGAGAGTATGGGTGGCTTGGATGGCTATTCCCAAAACGTCTCCAGTATCAGTGTGTATACCGGAGGGGAGATCGATACTGACAATGGGCTGTGGCCAGGTATTGAGTTGGCGTATTAGATTTGCGATCGCACCCTCTAACGGTCTTTCCAAACCAAAGCCAAATAGGCCGTCAATGATCAGATTGCATTGACTCAACTGATCTGTTGTCGTCGCAATCTTTATACCAAGGGCAGCAATATACTGAGCATGTTTTTCAGTCAGCTCTTTGGCTTGAGGCAGGGGTCGACAAATCTGAATTTGATACCCTTGGAAAGATAATTCACGGGCCACCACTAAAGCATCGCCACCATTGTGGCCAGGACCCACCAGTACTCCTATCTTTGGAGTCTCCAAACACGAGTAAAGGGTCTGAATGCGTTGTGCAATCAGACCCCCAACTTTTTCCATGAGCGCAGCAACTGGCATCCCTGCCAGAAAGATACGAGATTCAATCTCACGCATCTGCTCTGCCGTCACCACAGTCTGTTGGACGTGGGATAAACGCTCGATTATTTCTTGTTCTAAATGTTTAGCCTGCATCTCTCTTTCAGGATATGCAACGCTTCATGGGAATCAATGCTTCCTGGCACTTAGAGAGATCAAATAACCCGTATCAGACAGAAGAATGATTAAAATCACGTCTGATATCACTCTCGACCCAATTGCTTCACCCTAGAAAGGGAAAAACAATATGTCTGGGAAAAAGCGGTTTAGCTCAACCATGAACCCTGCTGTTAGGGTAAAAAAGATGAAAGCAATAACGGGGGCCGTACTAAAAAACTTCATAAAACCTTTCTCCGAATCAAATTTGTGAGGGCCAAAAACCCAATCCACCTATCGAGGTGAAGTCGTGACGTCCGAATCTGGAACCGTCAACTGGCCAGAAGTGAGTTCCCTAAAAGCGGTGAGCGGCCAAGCTAGAGCTGCAATGGTTGAAGAAAGAGCCAAAGGCACATCAATAATGATTTCGCCCATTGCTGGGTTTTTGGGATTCTTCTTGCGGTTAGCAATTTGGTAGTTGCGGCTAGCATTGCCAATTCCACCGGCAATATAGATGAAAAATAGACCAGGAATCAGAAAATCGCCAGCACGGCTCATGGGACCACCCGCAATAATGCGGGGTAATCCATCGTCAGCACCACATAAAGCGCTGCTATACATTTCAAACCGCTTTTGACCCGAGTTAGGATCTGCAGTAGTATTTCGAGCCTTGGTAGCCCGATCCTGAAATTTGGGGGACTCACTACAGGGAACAAGCCCACCAATCTCAGCTAAAGCTGGGGATGCAGCACCCAGCCAAAGGGTCATGACGAGAAGGACAGCAAACAATCGACGCATAGAAATTGTTTCCCTTAATAACGAAACAAGAATTTTTTTATTTGACAAAAAGCGTTAACTTTCTGTCAGCGTAGACACATAAACTTATGAAGCAATCATACTCTTTCAACGAGTTCTTGGTAAAGAATTAGAGGCTTCTGATCACACGTATACACCTTCAAGAAACTACCAGCTTATGGCAACAGTTTTAGCAATTGAAACGAGTTGTGATGAAACTGCCGCCGCAGTTGTAAAAAAACGTCACATTTTGAGCAATATCGTCGCCTCACAAATTGCGATTCATCGTCCTTATGGTGGGGTCGTTCCTGAGGTAGCCTCCCGTCAACATGTAGAATCCATCAATGATGTCATTGCAGCAGCGCTATCCCAGGCAAGGGTCGACTGGGATCAGATTGATGGCATTGCGGTAACCTCTGCTCCAGGGCTAGTAGGGGCCCTATTGGTCGGTTTGACTGCTGCAAAAACCCTAGCCATGCTTCACCACAAACCCTTAATTGGCGTTCATCATTTAGAAGGTCATATTCATGCCTCCTATTTGCAGAATCCAGATTTATCCCCTCCCTTCCTTTGCTTATTAGTGTCAGGGGGACATACCAGTCTGATTAAAGTCGAGGATTGCGGTCAGTACCAAACCCTTGGCCAGACTCGTGATGATGCGGCTGGTGAAGCTTTTGACAAGGTAGCTCGCCTATTAGATTTAGGGTATCCAGGCGGACCCGCCATTGATCTGATTGCCAAAAATGGCAATCCTCAAGCCTTCCCTCTCCCTGAAGGTAAAATCTCTCTACCAGAGGGAGGCTATCATCCCTATGACTCTAGTTTTAGCGGTCTGAAAACAGCCGTCTTGAGGTTGGTAGAAACCCATCGCCGTCAAGCCAATGCAGTGCCCGTTGCTGATGTGGCTGCCAGTTTTCAATTGACAGTCGCTCGAGCATTAACTCGGCGTACCATCAACTGTGCATTAAATTACGGCTTATCGACTATCGCTGTTGGCGGTGGAGTGGCAGCGAATAGTATCCTGCGTGAGCAGTTGCTGGCATCAGCTCAGCAACATCATCTGCAAGTGTTGTTTCCTCCCATCAATCTCTGCACCGACAATGCCGCCATGATTGCTTGTGCAGGAGCAGAACATTTAGACCGAGGCCATACATCACCCCTCACTTTGGGGGCATTGTCACGAATGCCCATTTCTCAAGTCATGGACCTATATCAGGTTTAGCCTCGTTAACTCAGACGTTAGGATAATCAACCCCCATGAATTCGATTGTTATCGGTTCAGTAGCCAGTCTCGTTGCCGGGATGGCTACGGGCTTAGGTGCCTTGCCTGTCTTGTTTGTCAGAACTTTGACGGATCGATTACAGGGCATTTTTCTGGGATTTGGCGGCGGAGTTATGTTAGCCGCAACCGCCTTCTCTTTGATTGTCCCTGGGACAGAACTGGCTAGGGGGCAGGGGCATACCGAAACGCAAGCCGCGTTGATTATGGTAATGGGAATTTTGCTGGGCGGGGGTTTCTTATGGTTAGCTCACAATAATTTCCCCCATGAGCACTTTTTTAAAGGACAAGAAGGGCCGACATCTTCTAGCTTGGCCCGCATTTGGTTATTTGTTGTGGCCATCATCCTGCATAACTTCCCCGAAGGAATGGCGGTCGGCGTCGGTTTTAGTGGCGGATCTCTCTCCAGTGGTCTCGCTTTAGCGATAGGGATTGGCCTCCAAAACCTACCTGAAGGTTTAGTCGTTGCAGTGGCATTGCGCTCCTTAGAGTATTCAGCGGTTTATGCCCTAGGGGTTGCCTTCCTTACGGGCTTAGTCGAGCCAATAGGCGGCATTGTTGGGGCTAGTATTATTAGCTTGGCTCAACCTCTATTGCCCTGGGCTATGGCTTTCGCTGCTGGGGCAATGCTATTTGTGATTAGTGATGAAATCATTCCTGAAACCAGCCGCAAAGGTATTCAACAAGAAGGGACGCTAGGCATCATGTTAGGGTTTGTCGTCATGATGTTTTTAGATGTGGTGCTGGCATAGATTTACCGAATTAGAGTTAGTTGGCTTTATGCAACTAATGGAAAAGCTGCTGCCAGAGTCCAACCGAAGAATAAGGCACTGCTGATTGCCACACTCCAAATATTATCTCTGAGCTGAGCAGCAGCAAAAGACAGAATGCCAAAGATGATGGGGAAGATGGGTAATAGCAAGAAAATAAAAAATAGTTGAGGTAAGACACTGATTGTTAGGAGCAGTCCCCCTATTAACACGATGCTTTGGCCCAGCCACCAGAGAACACGTTTGCCTTTGCCTGCTCCCTGCTGGGCAAGGCCGGACGCCAAAAACCACGGCAAACAAGCTAGGGACAACAGGGGCCATAGCTGCAAACGAGCTGGAATCAACCACCATTGCAACCAAACCACTTGAGCCATAGCACCGAAAGCAAACCATAAGAGAGCAAAACTCAACCCTCCCAAAGCAATGCTCTGAGGCGTCAGAGACTTCAGGCTGCGTCGATTGGAAGAGCCTAAGATTTGGATTCCTAGCCAAACCGATCCTCCGACCAAGAACCATATGCCTAAAGCGCCACCCACTTTTAATCCACCCAAGTTTTCTAACTCACTGATTTGACTCATCAACACCAAAGCAGCGGCTGCAGCTAAGGGTGCTCCCAGCAATCCACCCCATCTTCGTAAAGGCTTCTGCTTCTGAAGATGCAATGGGTTAGGGACACGGTTAGCCAAGCTGGGCACAACTGCAGCGATGAACATGAGTCCGCCCAATAGGTGTAATCCATACCAGCCCATTCGCCAATCAGCATAATTCTTCTGGGTGATGTGGTTGAAGGTTTGGTTTAACCACTGAAGTGCACGCTGATGACTGGCATTGCTGAACAAAATGGTGATGTGTTCCACATGTGGCACCACAATCAGTGATCGTCCCCGACCCTCTGCTAAGTTTTGATTTTCACCTCCAGCTGTTTGCAGTAATTGCCGAGCACTCTCAATAAAGCGGCCTTCCCCACTGCCTGCCTGGAGTTGCAAGTTGGCAGGATTCTCGGGTGTGACATCAGCTCTTGTTGGGGAAATAGCAATAGTTGCATCAAATCGAGTGGGATTCTCAATGCTGGCTGTCATGATTGCGCTGCTACCCATGGAATGTCCCAATATTGCCAAGCGTTCTTTATCTACTTCTGGCTGAGCGATCAGCGTTTGATATGCGACCTCCAAATCAGGTTGTAGACCCGTTAAATCCAAAGGGGCTGGGTTACTGCCATGTCCACTAAAATCCCAAAGCAATGTTGCATACCCAGCCTGGGAAAAGGTGTGACCATAAGCCAACATCAATTGCTTAGAGCCTGCAAAACCATGGGCGATGAGTACACCAGGCACCTTAGTGCTGTTTTTAGGAGCCATGTAGACCATAGGAATATCATGAGTCGTGATAGAACGAATCATGAGTCCTGAGCGTGCTTTGAAGAGGCCTAACCAAGACACCGCAATGAGTATAATTGCTGCTGCCAGTAACAACAAACGCTGACGAGTCATAAGAAATTATCGAAATTATCTGTGAACATTGACATTTATTCTGTCTTTACCACTGTGTTTGAGGTTTTTCTCCTATAATGTGCTGAGTCTCTGATTCTATGGAATGACTCAGTGTCGAACCCCATAGTCAAAAAAGAAGGCATGATCTTCTTGAGAAGAGATACACATAACATCAGGCAAAAAAAGAGGAAATAATGGCAAAAGGTAAAGTAAAGTGGTTCGACGCCCAGAAGGGATACGGTTTTATCGAACAGGAAAGTGGCGGCGATCTATTTGTACACCACTCTGAAGTCAGCACTGAATCTTTAGCAGAGGGTCAAAGTGTCGAATTTGAGATTGGGGAAGGGCGAAAAGGACCTTGTGCAGTGAATGTCAAGACAGAATGAGACTGTTAATGTGATCTAGAAAAGTCCAAGTTTTTCTAATTCCAATTACAGCATCAAAGGGTTTTGGTGAATCCCCTTAATGTTGTGTTGATTAATTTCACCTAAGACAGGTGCCTCTAAAATGAGCCTGTACCAAAAACAGTCTTCTGAATCATATTCAGAAGACTGTTTTTGAATGTTTGAATGCAAGGGTAAGTTAAAGACTAGGCTTTGACTTTTGCCTCTTCCTTGACCAGCTTATCCCAACCCAAATCCTTCAAAGAATTGTTCCGGCGCATAGGACGAGTTACCAATTCCAAGATGTCCCGAGCATTGGTGAATCCATGGATTTGAGCGAAGGTAAACTCAACAGACCACTTTGTGCTGATGCCACGAGCTTCTAGAGGATTAGCATGGGCCATTCCGGTAATTACTAGATCCACATCTTGCTCATAAATTCGTTGAATTTGATTGTAATTGTCTGGTTTTTCGACAATCTTAGGGAGGGGCACACCCATATCATTGCAGGTTTGCTCCAAAAGCTTTAACTCTGCAGCTTGATAGCGCTTGTCCATGTAAGGAATGCCAATTTCTGGGCAGGTCATGCCACAGCGAATTAAGAAGCGAGCCAAGGATACCTCTAGCAAGTTATCCCCCATAAAGAAGACAGACTTCCCACGAATGAGCTCGATATAATCTTCCAAGTTGCTCCAGATTTTGGCTTCGCGCTCTTCTAAACCTTGAGGTTCCACACCTAAGACTGAACATATTTTCTCAATCCAGGCACGAGTTCCATCAGGACCAATAGGAAAAGGTGCGCCAACCAACTTGCACTTACGCCGCCGCATTAGGGTCGTCGCAGTCCGACTTAGGAAGGGATTGACTCCGGCAACAAAGTAACCTTCATCAATGACAGGCAGTTCTGTAAACCGCTTCGCAGGCAACCAGCCACTGACTTTAACACCTTGTTTCTTCAGCTCCAAGGTTAGTTGAGTGACCACAGGATCTGGAAGGGATCCAAACAATACTAATGGGTCATGATCATGGTATTCTGACTCTTCAGCTGCGACATCTTCCTTCTTCTTACCAAAGTTGAGAAGAGAGCTAATGGCGTTACCCCGTTCTTGCTTTTCTTCTTCGGCAACCACAGCACTACTTTTAGGACAGCGATGGGCCATCGCGGCTAGCACAGTGTCTTCGCCTTGAGTGAAGGCATAGTCGAGGCCATTAGCTCGCGCTACCACAATGGGAATATCGATTTCAGCTTCTAATCTTGGGGCTAAACCTTCAAGATCCATTTTGATGATTTCGGTGGTACAGGTGCCAATCCAAACAATGACGCTGGGGTTGCGATCTCGCTTGATTTGCACGCACAATCGCTTTAATTCTTCATAGTCATTGAGCTTTGCTGAGATATCTCCTTCCTCCAGCTCAGCCATGGCATAGCGAGGCTCTGCAAAAATCATCACCCCCATGGCATTTTGCAGAAAATAGCCACAGGTTTTGGTGCCAATTACTAGAAAAAAACTATCTTCAATCTTCTGGTATAACCACGCCACACAACTGATAGGACAGAAGGTATGGTAATTTCCAGTTTCGCATTCAAAATCGAGAGCTTGTGGTTGAGCGTCAGCAAGCGCCATAGTTATTCAAATCCTTATGTCAATTCGGCAGCAACGAAGGGAATTGGTTAATCTCGATCTCTGAGAAATATCGATCAGAGATCGAGATTAGCAAGACATTAAACCATCATCAAATCGAGCTTCTCGTCTTCAGTCTCGGTCTTAGGCTCAACGGGATTGAGATAGAAATCAGACAGGAGAGCAAAGAGATCTCGATCTTGGGCATCCTTGGGCACAACCCCTTCAGGACCAGCCAAAATCTGATCGGCAATGTTGAGGTAGTAATTACAAACAGGCTCCAAAGCAGGATCGTTCTCGGCCATTTCAAACATGGTTTTGCCTTTTACCCGAGAGACACGAATGTCTTCGATCAATGGCAGGATCTCTAGGACAGGCATGGGGACAGACTCGATATATTTGTCAATCAAGTCACGCTTAGATGTTCGATTCCCGATTAATCCAGCCAGGCGAAGAGGGTGAGTCCGTGCCTTCTCGCGCACTGAAGCAGCAATCCGATTGGCAGCGAACAGGGCATCAAAGCCATTGTCAGTGACAATCATGCAGTAGTCAGCATAGTTGAGGGGAGCAGCAAAGCCACCACAGACTACGTCACCCAAGACATCAAATAAAATGACGTCATATTCATCAAACGCATTTAGTTCTTTTAGCAGTTTGACAGTTTCGCCAACAACGTAACCGCCGCAGCCAGCACCTGCTGGAGGGCCGCCCGCTTCTACACAGTCCACGCCGCCATAGCCTTTGTAGATGACATCTTCAGGCCAAACGTCTTCGTAGTGGTAGTCCTTCTCTTGCAGGGTATCGATGATTGTAGGGATAAGAAAGCCCGTTAAGGTGAAGGTACTGTCGTGTTTGGGGTCACAACCAATTTGCAGGACTTTTTTGCCCCGCTTTGCCAAGGCAACTGAAATGTTGCAACTGGTAGTAGATTTACCGATTCCGCCTTTTCCGTATACTGCGAGTTTCACCTTGGTTATTCTCCTATGGGTTTTATTTAAACGGTGACCACCGAAAGTTTTTTATAAACCGGCAGCAAGCACTAAAGATTTTTTAACTCAGCACTGTTTGAATTATTGAGTATAGATTGCAGATTGGGAAGGCTCCTTAACAATAAAATTTAAATTAAAATCGATTAAAAGAGTCTCATAGAGCTTAAAGAAAATTTTTTAAGCATGAGTAGCATAAATACGCTGGATTATATCTTAAAAAGAATAATTGTAAATTTTTTGTATAAAAATAGGTTCAATAGGCAAAAAATAAATCTCAATCACTCCTGGTTTCGGAATTGAATTGTCAATTTATATAAGGATCCAATCCAGATTTCTGACAAAGGGGCTTGATGGAAAAAAGATACCCTTCCATAGTAGAAATACCTTGGGTATCAAGTTTTCGGTTGTCTTTGCGGTCCAATATTCCCTACTTGCATAACCTAGGAACGCTTTTATCTATGCTTAATTCTATGTTCTTCGGTCGTAGGTGGTGCTGTGCCTATAGAAGGTTCATCTCTTGCGGGGGGGCAGAATCGCTTTGTCTGAAAATGCTGAGAGATTGTGAGTTGTCTTTGTCTATCGAGAGCTCATTTTGATTTATGAAGGGCTGAAATCATTGAGATCGCTTTTTGGAAATTGAAGGAGTCTTGCTTTGTTACGTTTGATAAATTTTCATGATTTTCTCTGAGTGTACTTGGAGGATGTAACCTTGATGCCTTGACGCTTGAGTATTCTAAATTCTCAGTGAGGTGTTTTTAGTAGGCAATTCTGGGATATTTATTTTGGGAATGATGAAATCTATCTTTCCTTCTAAGCTTGGAAGATTGGGGAAATTTTGGAGGCTTGTCGAGTAGCCATCAATTTCACGAGCTTCTCAACTTAAATCCCGATAGAATTATCTTAGAGTTAAGCCCAATAAGCCATTTAGGTTTTGTAGGGTCACTCATGTCAGAGATTGCTCGATAACCTCATACTGTTATGTCTGAAATTGCCCAAGGAGAGCTGAAGTGAGCCCCCAATGGTTGCTGAAGTTGAATGTCTGGAAGCGACGCCAACCTGGCTGGTCTTTGGTCAAGCATTATGAGGCGGTGAGTTCGGCATCTGTCGATTCAATTTGGCGGAAGGTGGTCGATCTTGCAGATGTATCTTGGCATCCGCTGATTACCAGTACAAATGTCCCCTACGGGCTGGTGCCTAAGCCAGGTTTGATTTATCAGGCGGTGAGTCGGATGGTACCGCTACCTTTTCGCATTTTTGTAGAACGGGTTAATCCTGGGGAATTGGTCAGTTTTCGAATTTGTGCGTTGCCCGGTGTAGAGGAACGAGTGACCTACCACTTGGAATCAAGAATCTGTGGGACTTGTGTATCCTATTCCGTCATGATGCGGGGATGGTTATCGCCGTTAGTATGGTCCATGATGCAAAGGCATGCTGCAAAGGTGGCTCAAAGATTAGCGGAAGCAGCTGAAGATGAAGGCTTGCAATCTGTTTCGGGCTATTTGCCTGCGCGCAAAAATACCTGCTTTGACTTTTGAGTCGATTGAAAGACTAACCAATCTGCTGAAACTAGAAGCAGTGGATAAGGATTGAGGAAGCGATCGGAATTTTGGTGACTGGAGAAATCTAGTTCACAGGGATCCGTTTTTTTGTTTCTATATTGCTGTAGTGGCTGAATCTGTCAATGGAGAAGGCCTCTAGGTGGCTAGTCCAGTCTATTGAATGCTCAGTGGTTGTGAATGCTCAGTGGTTGGGGAAGAACTAGGAGTGATACAGACGCCTAACTTTGAGTGACAGCAAAATGGCGGTCAGATGAGGGACTGATGACTATAGGTAAAGTTGCTGACTGTATTCGCCCAATATTGATACAGTAAAAATCAAGATAGATTCCTGATTAGAGAACACTATGCCTGACATTTTAGCCCCCACACCAGAAAAGATTTTGGAGGTCTTGCAGCCCGTCCAAGATCCAGAATTACAAAAAAGTCTGGTGGATCTAAATATGATCCGAAATGTGGCCATCCAGGATGGTGTTGCCCGCTTCACCCTGGTTTTAACAACACCTGCCTGTCCCCTGCGAGAAATGATTGTCGATGACTGTAAGAAGGCAGTCCAAACCTTGCCTGGAATCAAAGCTGTGGAAGTAGAGGTTACGGCTGAGACTCCCCAACAGAAAAGCGTGCCTGATCGGACAGATGTCCCTGGGGTGAAAAATATTATTGCGGTTTCTAGTGGTAAGGGAGGGGTAGGGAAGAGCACCGTCGCCGTCAATATTGCCATGGCTTTGGCTCAGTCCGGTGCGAGTGTGGGTATGATTGATGCTGATATTTATGGGCCTAATGTGCCCACGATGCTGGGGCTAGAAGATGCTGTGGTTGAGGTTCGCAAGGAAGCTCAGGGCGATGTGATGGAACCTGCGATCGCACAAGGTATCAAGTTAGTCTCCATGGGATTTTTGATTGATAAAGATCAACCCGTCATTTGGCGCGGCCCGATGCTCAACGGCATTATTCGCCAGTTTCTGTATCAGGTTGATTGGGGCACCCTGGACTATTTAATTGTGGACTTGCCACCCGGAACAGGCGATGCTCAACTCACCCTGGCTCAGGCGGTACCGATGGCAGGAGTGGTGATTGTAAGTACGCCTCAGACTGTTGCTCTCCTAGATGCCCGCAAGGGACTGAGAATGTTCCAGCAATTAGGCGTTCCTGTACTGGGAGTGGTCGAGAACATGAGTTACTTTATCCCCCCCGATCGGCCCGATACCCGTTACGACATTTTTGGTTCGGGCGGTGGAGAAAAAATTGCGCAGGAGTTGGGGGTTCCTTTAATTGGCTGTGTACCGTTGGAAATTCCCGTCCGTGAAGGGGGGGATAATGGTCACCCGATTGTGGTAAGTGGCCCCAGTTCTGAATCAGCCAAGGCTTTTCAGGCAATTGCACAGGATGTTGCGGCTAAGGTTTCGGTGGCGGCTCTAACTTGCTGATTAGAATGACACTTAAGCTTTCGTGTAAGAGTTCGCTAGGGCTGCGCCCATGTTAATCAATAAATCTCTGCGTAAGTGGTTTCCTTGGAGAACTTGGATTCAGCCTTGGGACAATATTGATCGGTGGCTACTGCTGTTATCCATTGGGTTAACTGTTTTTGGGGGTATCCTGATTCGGAGTACTCAGGCCACCCAAGGCTGG
>CALDHF010000181.1 GCA_937941595.1 uncultured Acaryochloris sp.
GCTGCAATGGGCCTGATCAAAGAAGGAGATGAAGTCCGAGTACTCACGGATATCCAGGGAATAGAAGATTTCTTGGGTGATATGGACTTTAAAGTTGCAGGTACCGCTGATGGTATTACTGCGCTGCAAATGGACATGAAGATTACAGGATTGCCCATGACAGTGATCTCTGAGGCGATTCATCAAGCCAAACCCGCTCGACTCCATATCTTGGATAAGATGCTGGCAACCATAGATACGCCTCGCGAGAACATGTCTCCCTATGCGCCCCGCTTGTTGACAATTAAGATTGATCCTGAACAGATTGGGATGATCATTGGTCCGGGCGGTAAGACCATTAAGGGAATTACCGAAGAAACGGGAGCCAAGATTGACATCGAAGATGATGGTCGCGTGACCATTTCTGCGGTGGATGAAAAAGCGGCTAGCCGGGCTCGCCAGATTATTGCGGGGATGACTCGCAAACTAGCGGCAGGTGATGTCTTCTTAGGTAAAGTGACTCGAATTATTCCGATTGGTGCATTTGTGGAAATTGCCCCTAGTAAAGAAGGCATGATTCATATCTCTCAACTGGCGGACTACCGAGTTGGCAAGGTTGAAGACGAGGTAACCGTCGGCGACGAGGTTGTTGTCAAAATCCGCGAACTGGATAACCGGGGTCGGATTAACCTCACTCGTTTGGGGATTCATCCTGAAGAAGCTGCTGCTGCCCGCGCGGGTGAAGAGGCTGAATAATAAATAAGGAAGATTAACCTTGCTCTTTTGGAGTATTGGTTTTTAAGGATGCTGTAGCGTTTCGCTGCAGCATTTTTAGTTTGATTCGACGTAAGGCTGAAGCTCGGAATCTGCGATCGCGGTCTGATACCGAAATTGTCGCTAGTTCTTCAAGGGTTGGGCCTATATTCTCAGGATAGGGTTGGAAATCAGGAATATCCGTTTCCTGGGCAAACCGTTGGTTCCAAGGACAGACATCCTGGCAAATATCACAACCTGCTACCCAGCCTTGCAGATTTTCTGCAATGTCATCCGGCAATTGAGCATCTCGATTTTCGATCGTATGGTAGGCAATGCAGCGGTTAGCATCGACGACAAAAGGTTCGCGAATGGCATCCGTTGGACAAGCTTCAAGACAACGGGTACAGGAACCACAATGTTGAGTATGGGGGATATCCGGCTCCAAATCTAAATTAATGAGGATTTCCCCCAAAAATAGCCAAGATCCATAATCCCGAGAAATGAGGTTGCTATGTTTGCCGATCCAACCGATACCTGCTTGTTCAGCCCACACTTTGTCTTGCACGGGACCGGTATCAGCATAATACCTTACCTTAATGTGTGGATCTTGCTCCTGTAGCCACTGTGCTAAGGCTTTCAGACGACGATCTAAGACACGATGATAATCTCGGCCCCAACCATAACGAGAAATCTTTGCAAATTCTGGGCCATGAGGTCGTTGATGAGAGGTGTAGTAATTGATGCCCACACAGATAATTGATCGTAAATCAGGCATCACTGTGTGAATGTCTTGTCGTCGTGGATCAGACATCCAGCTCATATCGGCATGGTATCCCTGGTCTAGCCACTGTTGAAGTCCGGTTTGGGAAGATAGATCGGCATCGTCAGGCACAAGCCTGACGATGCCGATCTTGTGAAACCCTAAAGTAAGAGCCTGTTGTTTGATGGTCTGACGATCGAGGGACTGAACCATAATGAAGAGTGGAATGAGGAGAGATGACTAGAATCCGTTATGACCCAGATTTATCAGGTGCAGCTTGACACTATCTCCAGTATTGCCAGTGGCAACAGCTTTGATTTTATCTGGCATTACTAAACCGAGTCTGTTCACATGCCCAGCGACTGCATCCTCTGGTAATCGAAATCTGTATTCTTTGGCAATACAGCTTACGGCTACAAGTCTTTTATTCATGCCCATCGAGTTGGACTTAATGTCATGAGAGAGAATTGAATTTGAAGAAATTTATGCAATTTATTAGTGGAGTAAGTATCATCTTTTTTGTATTTTTACGGCAATGACAGCATAGTGTCGAGGACCGAGATTCCAGCGCCAGGGACCAATGGGTTCCAGGGTGGCGACCTGTTGACTCAGTATAGGATCTTGACGCAACAGATTAACGATAATAGCGGGGTTGACCCCATGAAAAAAGTTACCTTGTCGAATCAGTTGTACCAAAACTTGATTGAGGCTTTGGGCCGGCACTGAGGCTAATTCTCGATAAGTGTCTGAAGACACAACATCTGTGATCAGCAGACCCTGACCACGAGAAGTAATGAGCTTCATGAGCAGAAGCAGGTGCCCCATACGAATGGCTTGAATCAGTTCCACAAATTGGAGATGATCTTCACCGATAGTATCCACGATAATTTTGATTAACTGGCTCAATAGGCAGGTTGAAGCCACAATATCAAAAGGGCCAGGCAGTTGCTCTAGACAACGCATGGGAGCCTGGATAATAGCAGAAATATCATCTGGGGAAAGGGTGGATTTGGGATGCCAGTGGTTCATCAGGTCCATCATCCCTGTTAGATCAATGCCGCCGTGGAGATAGATAGCAGCATTGTTGGCAAGGTCTTGTCTGCTTGTGCCCTTTGATAGAGCATCCGCATCAATATCGACTAGATGAACTTCTTGGTGAGTTTGGACTAGCGTTGCTAGATCCAGATCATTACAATTGCCAGCACCTAAAACGCATATACGAGACTGATCTGAGCTATCCCCCAGGAGTGAAGTCACTTGCCTGCGGTGCTCAGCAAAGATATCCCAAGCGTCACTGCTGCCGAGATTAAATGCAATCTGGCGGTTGATGAGTGGGTTCATAGAGGTTGCTATATCAGAATAACCCCCCCTAGTAGTAGCCTATCGCAAAGATAAAACTATGCTTGTTGAGAATAGGGACTGCTAGAAATATAGGATTTAAAATAACAAAACCCCCTACTAGAGGAGGTCTTAAGTCAATCGGAGCGACAGGATTTGAACCTGCGACCCCCACTACCCCAAAGTGGTGCGCTACCAAGCTGCGCTACGCCCCGTTTTGCTTTACAAGCCTAACATAAAAACTCTGCTCAAAATACTGAGATTGTTTGGATTGCATGTATCAGTTCTGCGGTACTGGAAACATCCCATTCGCCCTCAGCACGACGACCACTCAGAAGGATAAAACTGAGGGTAAACTGATGCGGATAACCACTAATAGCCATCCAGATCAAATCACTACTTGCATCACAGGCAATTGATTCTTCGTTCATTAACTCATCACTCATTTGCTCAATCGCATCCACGAGTTGCTGCAAAAGGCGACGAAAGTCTAAAAACTCCGGTTCGGTTAACTCAACTGCCCAGTTATTCGTACCTATTAGCCCCTGAAAAGTCTCTGCTGATGGTTGCCAACCCAGCCGCCAACCATCACCTTCTTTCAGTTGTCGATCCATCATTGGAGACTAAAAGGAAAGTTGATTGCTTTCTTCAGAGGTCTGAGTTCCTGAAGATGAAGGCTCAGGTGATTGCGGGGCAGTCGGCTGAGCAGGTTCAGAGGGCGTTGGAGAACGCAGTAAATCTGCCCCTCCAGAGCCCGGTAACGGAATCAATGTTGGCCTAGAAGGTTTTGCTGGTTCGGTTTCTAGCTGGGGAACAGGGGGTTGAGTCGGTTGAGTTGAATTTTGTGGAGGTGCCTCTTGAGGCTCAGCTACATCTTGTTGCCGAACTTGACTGAGATAGATATCGCTCAGGGACTGAATTAACACTAACCGCTGTTGACGGCTAAGCTGTTGTATCAACTTGCGATCGCGCGCCAGCGGATTGGTTTTTAAATAAGAATGACCTGGATAAGTCTCTTCTCGGATATTTTCATAGATCCCTAGATAGTCAGCTAAGGTCAACTTCCAATCAAAACGATAGAGAGGAGAACGTCCTTTTACTAGAGTGTGGTACTGAATTAAACGGCTAATCAGGGTCGTATTTTTGGCGGACTTATTGCCTTTTTTGCGAATATACTGATTCTCCAGCGGAAAATCAGGGACTTGTCGATAAACTTCGTCGGCAGCAAGCTTGGGATTGATGTTTTGTGCCAAGACGGGTCTGACCAAAACCGAGCTATTTAACCCAAGATTGCCGCCCACTAAGACCAGTGCCAGACTGGTCCATCGCCAGTTAACCTGGAACCCAAATCGCATCACTCGCCAATAATCTCCGGTTGAGTCAGCTCATCAGACATTTCAATAATGGCTTGCATAACCGATTTCAAGCCCGCATCATCAAAATCTTCTAGGTTCTCGCGACGACGACGTTTTTTAGCTCTGTTTGCGACTTGAACAGTAATCCGATAGCGATTCGAAGAGGCATCAAGCAGGTCTTCAGCCCTGCGCATGATGTGGGTTGTGTCGATTACTGGACGCTTAGACATAGATTCTCTCTGATGTGTATTGTCTACTAGTTTAGCAACAATCCCCCCAGTCGCCGCGATGCTCAAAATGATCGGGGGATTAACGAGGTTGACTCAGCATAATGCAGACACTGATTGATTGTAGGATATGCTAAGCACTTTCAAAATATGCAGCGGTTATTTGGGATTTTTGCATTAAACCCCAAAGCTCTGAAAAGCTTCACTCTGTTTGAGATCTTGAATCTACTGAGTGGTTAATCCACAGCAAGCAGCCGTCTCTATACTGTTGTGCAACTCTCCAACGCTCTAGAAAAATTCGATTCCTATTCTATGACTCTCAACGCTTCTATCAACGAGACCCATCGCCTCCAAACCCCTCAACTGGATGTTCCACCCCGTCTGTTGATGGGGCCAGGACCTTCCAATGCTCATCCTAGGGTTTTACAGGCTCTGGGAATGCGCCAAGTGGGACATTTAGATCCTTGCTTTATCGACTTGATGAATGAAGTTCAAGCTCTCCTTAAGTATGTATGGCAAACGGAGAATGCGACTACTATTCCGGTTAGCGCCACAGGTAGTGCCGCTATGGAAGCCACGTTGGCCAATACAGTAGAGTCTGGAGATGCAGTCTTAGTTGGTGTCAACGGATATTTTGGCCATCGGTTGATGGATATGGCGAGTCGGTATGGTGCAGATGTTCGCCGTATTGATAAACCCTGGGGACAAGTCTTTTCTTTAGATGAATTGCGTTCAGGTCTCGAGACTCATCGCCCCAAGATATTGGCCTTGGTTCATGCCGAAACTTCCACAGGAGCCTGCCAGCCCCTTGAAGGTGTGGGAGATTTATGCTGCGAGTACGACTGTTTGCTCTTAGCAGACACCGTCACCAGTTTGGGCGGAGTCCCCCTATTTTTGGATCAGTGGGGGGTGGACATGGCCTACAGTGGCAGCCAAAAATGCCTCAGTTGCCCTCCAGGCATTAGCCCCTTGACCCTGGGTGCTCGGGCTATCGAAAAACTCAACCAGCGATCAACCAAAGTGCCCAACTGGTATTTAGATATGTCGATGGTGGGCAAATATTGGGGAAAAGAGCGCACCTATCATCACACGGCCCCTATTAATATGATCTATGGTTTGCGAGAAGCGTTACGCTTAATTGCAGAAGAGGGGCTGGCAGAAAGATGGGCTCGGCATCAAGCTAATGCTGAGTTGTTTTGGGAAGGACTGGCCCAGTTAGGTCTAGATTGTCATGTTGAACGTCAGTACCGATTGCCTTCATTAACGACTGTTAGTATTCCTGAAGGTGTAGATAGTAAGGCTGTTACTCAAAAACTCTTAGCTAATCACAATATTGAGATTGGTAATGGCTTAGGAGAACTGGCAGGGAAAGCTTGGCGAATTGGCCTGATGGGTTTCAACAGTCGGCCAGAAAATGTATATATGCTTTTGGATGCGTTTAAACAAACCTTAAGTAAGTAAGGATGGCGCGGCAAGGCCATGTTTCTTTTCTAGGTGCAGGGTCTAGTCAGTAGTCCTGGCAGAGATTATGGTAATCCAGGCTTTGTCTCTACTGCAGGGGTATTAACCTTGATAGCACTGAGGATGGAACGGTTGGTGTTGGCCAAAGCATTGTACTCTTCTACCTTCTGGGCATAGGTATCCACTTGCGTGTTGAATTGAGCCAGTCGCGCTTGAAAATCCTGGACTTGCCAGTTATGCTCCTTAACCTCAGCATTAAATCGAGTGCGTTCCTGCTCAAACTGATTTACCAGGCTGGAATCGCCTTGCCTCAGGGATGTTTCTGCCTGTTGTTTTAGGGTAGCTAGGCTGAGTTGCATCTGATCTAGGTCTCGGGCCCTAGCCTTCAAGGTTTCGTCTGCTTGCTGAATAACGTCTTTTTCTGCTTTGAGGTTCGCTTCTAAAGCATTAATTTCCGGTTCTAACTTTTGGATTTGAGCTTCAATTTCAGCAAGGAAACGGCGAGATCTTTGGGCAAATTGAACGACTTGCTGGCGATTACGAAAGTATTGTCGATAATGCTGTTCCAGGCTCGGATTACCAAGATCAGATAATCGAGTTCCCAAATGAGAATGCAATTCGTTGACGTAAATCTCAGTGTCACCGACTTCATATGTTTTGAGAACAGCCAACAAATCAGTATCAGTCACTCTTTGCGCTGCTTTCTTGAGTTTGGGCGACAGAACTGCGCGTTCTTTTTGACTGAGTTCTTGGTAGGCAGCATGAAGCATCTCGTGGGCAGCGACCATTTCCATCATCCCTTGCAAGCGGGGATCGGTGATGGACTGGAGGATAATATTGCCTTGATAGCCGTTGCTGGTAAAGCACCCTAAGAGGATTGTCTGGTCAGAATTACGCTCTACTTTTGAGCATAATTTGTGAAACTGTTCTTTGGACTTAATTTGTGGATCTTGCTTGTAAAACAATTGCTGGGCCATCGGCGTCATCGTAGTGTCAATGGCCAATTTTTCAATTTCAGGTGAGGTTGGATCATAAGTTTTGAAGACGGCCTTGGAACAGCTGCAAAGATACACCCCACTGACTATCGCAACTAGAAATTTGTTGAATATTGGCTGCCATGATTTCTGCATCTGAGTTGGTTGGTGATGGGTGTCGTTATTAAGAAGATAGACAAATTTTTAGAAAAATCTGACTTAGAGATTGCGTTGAGCTTTCCGAACGTTGAGAGTCAGGTTGTGCGGAACATCACGTCTCGATTGAGGGATGGGTCACAGTATATGCCCACGAAATTCAGGACTATGGGAACAACACCAGCCCATACAATCTTGGAGAAAAACATGAAGCTATCCCATCGAGTCCTGTCCATTATCTCAATTTCTTTTCTGTCTCTATTAGCTGCTGTGCCTGTCTTTGCTGCACCTGCATATCTGGTGGGAGGACGGCCTAATAGTCGGATCAATGTTCGGTCTGCTCCTAGTACTTCAGCATCTTCCCCTCATTATGGTTTGGTGGGTGATCGCGTGCAGGTGATTAATGCAACCTATGGTGATGATGGCTTTCACTGGTATTACGTTGAATTCGCTTCTGGCGCTCGTGGCTGGATTCGGGGTGATTTGGTTGAAGTTCAAGAACCTCATGGATATTAGGGCATATAAGAAGGCATCTAAAAGTGTTGGAATAGATTTTTGATGCTCCGAGAGTAGCCCATAGGATATACACAGTAGGCAATGGTCATTGCTAAACCATCGCACCGCATCACCATAGAAATCGGTGAACTTTAATTGGCTACCTTGCAGTTTGTCTCCATTGCTCATCTTTCCCCTCTATCACTAGTCCCAGTCACTAACCTGACAGGCATCCTGCTCTTGACGATCTGAAGACATTTCATCAGGAGCGGCATTCACTTGATCGAGAGCAAAACCGACTTGGGTTGCGATTTGGGAAAATCCTTGAACTTCAAAATCTTGCCAAGCTCGGGCACTGTAGCACTGATGTCCAATCAATAGACCGATTAGGTTGCCTTGGCTAACAATAGGGGCCACAATAAGGGCTTTAACTTTCAACGCTGCTAATTGCTCAATGTAACAAGGTGAAAGTCCTGCTTCGTAGATATTGTCAATGGCCTTAATCCGGCCATTTCGGTACTTCTCAATATACCTAGCCTGAAAACAAGGGTCAGGGATCAAAGCATCTAAAGCTGCAGGCCAATTCGGTCCTACAGACTCAGCAATGACCGTTTCCCGGGACTGTCCATCCAGACCATAGACAATCACACGATCAATATCTAAAAAATGGCGGATATCCTGAACGGCTACTTGGTAGATGCCGCCAGAGCCTTGCGCCGCTCTAAGACGTTGAACCGTTGTTGTAAAAAACTGCATCCACTGGAACTGGACTATTGCTTGCTGTTGTAAATGGGTATTCTCTTGCTGCAACTGTACCTTGCCAAAGGCAAATCCTACTTGCGTTGCAATCTGCTGAAACCAATGAATCTCAAACGGCTGCCAAACCCTAGGCCCAGAACAGTGATGAGCAATCAGCAGACCTAAAATATCTTTGCCATTGACAATGGGAGCAACCAGCAGCGCTTTCACCTCTAGGCTCTCTAACTGTTCGATATAGCAGGGGGATAACCCTGCCTCATCGACATTCTCAATAGCTTTGATGCGTCCATTTCGGTACTTCTCAATATATCTGGCCTGAAAGCAAGGATCCGGGATGAAGTTTCCCAATGCTTTTGGCCATTCTGACCCAACTGATTCAGCAATGACAAGTTCTTTTAAATCATCATCTAGACCATAGATGATGACACGATCAACCTCCAAAACTTTGCGAATATCCGTCACTGTAGTTGCAAAAATATCCCCTTGATTAGGGGTTCTATGGATAGTTTGGAACGTATTTGTGAGGGATTGAATCTTCGCTGCCATTACCTGTTGGGTCTCTGTCTCGGCACCTGGTAGAGTTGCTGCCATTGTTGATCGCAAGGAACGCCGGGCTAAATAAGCCACGATTACACCCGTGCAAAAGGCGGTTGCTCCTGTTCCTATCAATAACGACCTCAAGAGTTGGGTCTTCTGCTGTTCAACTGCGTTAGATTCAGCAAGGGATTGCTCTTCTGGCCGACGGTTTTTGAGTGAAGTCTCGGTAATAGACTGAGAACCCAAGTAATAAAACACTGTGCCAATCGCTAGAATAGGCAACATGCTAACTATTGCTAGGCCTATGACCTTGCTCCATAAACCAGCACTGTAGGATCTCGATCGCATCTCTGCCATTTTTGAAGAAGAGTTTAATAGTTCCTGAAATTCTTTCTCTTGACTAAGGTTCGGACTGACTACCTTAGTGGCTGCAGAAACATCGCTTCTAGGGGTTGAATTAGAGGAATGCTGAGTCATTAATAAACCTCAGGAATGAAGCATATTAAGCATTTTGACAGGTTTGCGCGCCTTTGTTAAAGATTTCTCTGTTCAGATATATATCGGCTCTCTGGGAATTAGCACGAAGTAGCTCTACATTTAGTAGGTTTCCTTTTTCACCTTAGTGGAATGATCTGCGGTAGTACTTCTGGGCAATGACGTAATGGATAACTCAACTCGCATTCCGCTTAACCTCTTTGATGTTTGGGTTCTAGAGCTATCGAAGACTGAGCGGTGAGCTTGGCTAATCAAAATTGAGAGTCCGCTCCACGGAACAACCTGTCACCAGCGTGGACGTGAGATTACTGACCTTCATTGTCACGATCAGCTTTTTTGGCTTTGTCACTTGCCATTATTTGAAGTACCCTTTGAGTGAGAAATTCGACCCAAACGCTATCGATATGGGTATTTGGATGACCATTCAACGGCAACTCAACGGTTAGAATGGCATGAACCACGCAGTCCCAATACAAAAGCTTATGAGCATTGGCTTCTGCGAATCCTGATTCATGCAACAGTCTCAGATGTCGCCAAAAAACGAGATGTCAGTGAGGATGTTGTCAGTGGAACTATAGATCGGTAGACTGGAGCGAATATTTAGACTTCAAAGTTATTGGGATTGACGAAATTTCTCTTCAAAGAGGCTACGGTGATTTGGTGGTTTTGATCACGATTCCCCCTACAGATGGCGTGGGCATATTGGCAGTTTTGGCTAACCGTAGATAGCAGACAGTGGCCAATTTCCTGACATCGATTCCCATTCATTTACGCCAAACTATTGAGCGGGTCTTTACTGATATGTATCAAGGATTTGTCAGTGCAAACTGCCGTAAGTCTAAATAGTCATTGACGACTTTTATGTGGCCAGAGCCTATCGTAATTGTGCCGATACAGTTCGTATACGTAAGGTCAAACGTCTATGACAAGAACTCCCTAAGCCAGAATATGACAGTATCCAAGGTACGATGTAGCCCTTTAGAAATTGGCCTGAAAATCTGAAGGAGAATAGGCAAACAACTGCTAGAGCGTTTGTCTGCTTATTCTCTTGAGCTGAAGCAAGCGTATATCCTCGGAGAGGAATTGACATAGATATTTGAGCGCAAGTACACCAAGAACAGAGCTAAATGTGCCATTCATGCTTAGTATAAACGAGTAATTAAGAGCGATATCAAAGAATTTGACCGTTTCACTATCGACACTGGGATAGACGAGATTACCAACTATTTTCTAGAGGGATGGATGTGTGGATTTGTGGAAGGATTCAACAATCGAGTCAAGGTTAAAAAAAACAGTGTTACGGTATTTTCGATATTGATAGGCTCTTCTAAAGAATTTCTCTTGATCTCCATGGGTATCAGACATTTGCCTTGACCTAAACACCATATCTAGTGGTTACCACGCTAATTCCTAGGGAGCCATAGTTCTAGCCGTTCGTAAAAGATAGAAGACGGCGACACTAGATAGTGGTTGTTGAAGAACCATAGCCACCCCCCCCTGGGGTAAAGATTGCGATCGCATCCCCCGTATCCACTTTTATCGTATCTGTTGCTGCGAGTTCTGTGGTGCTCCCATCCGCCAGAATCAAGTGATTCAGGCCGGTTTGGCCCGCCTCTCCCCCAGCCAAACCAAAGGGTTTAACCTGTCGGCGACCGGACAAAATATTAGCCGTCATCGCCTCTCGAAACTGAATCCGCCGGATGACGCCATTCCCCCCGTCATACTGCCCCTTCCCCCCGCTCTGAGGACGAATCGAAA
>CALDHF010000182.1 GCA_937941595.1 uncultured Acaryochloris sp.
ATTCGCGTAGGGCCCCAGGCCGCATCTGTGGCGGTTGCCGGGGTGATTCTGCCCTTTGCCCTCGGCTTTTGGGGCCTGTCCGCAATTTTTCACTTAGGAAATATTCCCGCCATGTTTGGGGCCGCTGCACTGACGGCCACCAGTATTGGTATCACCTCTCGGATCATGCAGGATATGGACGTTCTCAAAACTCGGGAAGGGCAAATCATCTTAGGAGCTGCTGTTCTCGATGACATCTTAGGCATTGCTATTTTGGCGGTGGCCGTAGGGATTGCGGAACACGGCACGATAGATATGACGAGTATGTTGGGGACGGTGGTGAATGCAGTGCTGTTCGTTGCTGCTGCTATTGCCCTGAACCGTTATTTTGGCCCTGTCTATATCAATTTCCTCAGTCGCTTAGGCAATCCCTACAGCATCTTGATTGGGGCAATTACCTTTTTAGCTTTTATGGCTGCTGTTGCGGGTGCCATTGGGCTAGAGTCCATTTTGGGCTGTTTTGCAGCAGGTATCGTTCTGGGGAACACCTCTGCGACTCAGGCATTAGAAAAAGCCTGTGACCCCTTAGTGGCCTTATTTGCCACCATCTTTTTCGTCGCTATTGGTGCCAAGACCGATCTGACGGTACTCAATCTATCAAACCCAGACAGTCAGGCGGGTTTAACCATTGCGGTTTTTCTGATTTTGCGATCGCAACCAAAATCACGGCGGGATATTTTGTCTTTACCAAAGACAAGGTAGATCGATTAGCGATCGGCGTCGGTATGGTGCCCCGGGGAGAGGTGGGACTGGTCTTTGCTGGACTGGGGGCCGCGACAGGTGCCCTAACCGCCTCCATCAACGTGGCCATCGTGTTGATGGTGATGGGCACCACCTTTGTGGCTCCCCCCATGCTTCGCTGGGCATTTACGAGAAAGGCAGCAGTATCCAGATGAATACCATCGAAAAAGTGAAGTCTACTCATCAGCATACTGTTTCTAATCTGGAAGCTCGGGCTTTGCAGATGACGGTCCTCGGTGCACTGTCCATGACCGTTCTAGGGCTTGGCTTTGCACTGATTACCCAGTCAGAAGCCATCTTACTAGATGGATTCTTTTCCCTCATTGGATGTGCCATTGCCCTCCTCACCCAGAAAGTCTCCCGCCTAGCCATGCGCCCTGGAAATCAGCAGTATCCCTTTGGGTATACCACCTTTGAACCGATCCTTAACCTCTGTAAAGGACTCCTCCTGAGCGTTGTCGGTTTGTTCGCACTGATTTCTTCTATCTCAGCTCTATTTACGGGTGGGCGGCCCATCTCTACGGGGGGCGCCATCGCTTATACAGGGGTTTCAGCGATGGGGTCTTTCTGGATTGCTTGGCGGTTAAGGGTGATGGCTAAGCGATCCCGCTCTTCCTTAGTGAGGGTAGATGCTAACAATTGGATGATTGATGGCGTTATCAGTATTGCAGTTGCGGTGACGTTCCTTTTCGTGGAATTGACTAAGGGCACGTCGATAGAAACATGGGCTCCCTATGCAGATCCGACCGTTGTAATCGTGATTGTATTGGCGATGGTGTCCCTGCCCATCACCACTATCCATGATGCCTGGCGTCAGATTATCGGGTATTGTCCGGATGCAGAAAAAATGAGACTCATCCATGCTGCCGTGGTTGAGATTCTCCAACCTAGCGATGCTGTTACCTTCCAAGTTCGTTCTCTGGAGATTGGTCGATTGTTGTACGTACAGGTTTATGTTTTGGACCCTCACCAATGGTCTGGGACCTTAGCACAACAAGATCAACTGCGGGGTCAACTTTACTCAAGCTTAAACCAACAATTTGCTGGCATCAAAATGGATTTGATTTTTACCCAGCAATATCAGTGGCTCAATTGGGGCGAGAGCTAAGAAAAAGCTGGATTTGAACTGCATTGTATTGATGATTGTCTCAACGGACCCCTATATTTTTCCTGGCTTTTGTCGTCATCTCCTAAACCTTCAAGGTAGCTATGAAATAGAGATCCCAACTTAAAAATCGGCTATGTAATGCCATTCATATCCATAAGGAATTACATCAATGAACGTAGAAACCTCCCATCAATTAGAACTCAATATACCGTTTTCTGATCCTGAACAGTCTCCACCTCCGCGACTGGAAAAATCTAGTAAGAAGTCGCCATGGCCGATCGTGATTTTGGTGATGCTGGTGGTGGCTGGACTCTTTGGGTGGCGGGCTTGCAGTACAACCCGCAATTCTGCTAGCCCCATTGAAGAAAGAACGAAATCTGCAGCGCGCTTACCGGTGAGGGCAGTGCGAGCAAAAGTCGCTCCCATTAAGCGCTGGGTCACCAGTCCCGATGGAGATGTCCGAGTCGAACGCTATAAACAGCTCATCTTTGAAGCAAACGGTGAGGTCAACTACCTCGCCAAAATTGATGGTCGCTACCTGCGTGAAGGGGATTTTGTCCGTAAAGGTCAACTCCTGGCCACCATTGATGACCGGGAATATCGCGCTAATATTCGGGCAGCCAAAGCCGATCAAGAGGTGGCGCAACGGACTGAAAAACAAGCGATCGCCAGTCTGCGCCAGTCAGAAGCGAACCTACGGCAGGCTAAAGCTGACCTCGACTTAGCCAAAGTTGAAGCCCAGCGTCGTCAAACCCTCTTTGCGCAAGGCGTGATTCCAGCCACCGATCGCGATACGTTCAACAACAAAGTCGTCCAAGCCGAGGTGGGCGTCCAAGTGGCTCAAGAAAACGTCACATCGGCAAAGGAACAAATTGCTGTGTCCCAAGCCAGCTCGGAGGCCAATACCGAAAAGCTTTTCAATACCACCGTTGCTCGGGAAGATACTCAACTTGTGTCTCCCATTAACGGCATTGTCGCCTACCTCAATATTCGCGAAGGGGAATACTGGAATGCTGCGCGGGTGCAGTCGGCCACGACCTACCAAACAACGGTGGAGTCTGTTCCGATTGTGGTGGTAGACCCCAGCAGCTTTGAAGTGTCCATGGAACTGCCCGCCACAGCAGGTAGACTCGTTCGGCCTGGACAGCCTGCCTATATCGCTCTGGATGAAGATATTAGTCAGGCTGCTGTCAAAGGCACCAGCGAAAACAGCTTAGTCAAAATTGCCAAGGCCAAAGGCACCGTTTTTTCGGTCACCCCGGCGGTGACACCGGGTGGGCGAGCGGTGCAGGTGCGGGTCCGCATCAACGAGGGTCGAAAGAATGTCCGGATTGGGGCACGGGTTCAAACCTGGATTGCGACCCAAGTCAAATCTCAGGCGATCACACTGCCGTTTGGCGCGGTAACGACCCGCGATCGCAAGTCCTATGTCTTCGTTGTCAACAAAAAAACAGGACGCGTCGAACAACGCCCCGTCGTTCTAGACATTGAAGGCTTAGATAGCATTTCCATCGCCCGGGGGCTGAAGCCTGGAGAGCTAGTGGTCACAGAAGGCAGTAACCGCCTGGTTCACAATACTCCAGTCGAAGTTGTGAGTGCCAATAAACCGCTTTAATCCATGCCGACCAGATCCCTCGCCATAGCCACATCACCAGCTCAAGGATAGATTTGATGCAAACTCATGAGCGCCACAGAGAAAATTCCCAGCAGGATTTGGACCATTCTGTTCAGGATCGTCCGCCCTCTGAGCTGGAGAAAGCGTCTCCCCTGGCCCGCTTCTTTTTCACCCGACAGATCTTTGGCATCCTCCTCTGCTTTCTCTTGATTATGGGAGGGTTAATGGGGTACGTCTCCATGGTCAAAGAATCAGATCCAGATATCAAAATTGCCCGTGCCATCATTTCCACCCCTTGGGGAGGAACAGATGCAGAAACGATCGAAAATCGGGTAACTGACAAGATTGAAAAAGAGATTAAGACCTTACAGGGGATAAAAGAGGTTGACAGTGCCACCTTCAACTCTTACTCCATTATTGATGTCGAGTTTCGGGCCGAAGCGCCAGTGGCTGGATCCATTCAAGAATTACGGGGAAAAGTCGATGATGCGATCCCGGAACTGCCTTTAGAGGAAGAGGGCCGCGAGCAACCTGATTTTGAGCAAGTCTCTCAGCAAGATGCTCCCATCCTAGCAATAGGACTATTTGGCCCCAACCTGGATACTGCTACCCTCAGTCGAACAGCCGAAGACTTAAAAGATGTTTTGGAATCCGTTAAGAATCTGCGGGAAGTGGATCTCTCTGGCAGTCGCGACGAAGTTATCCATGTCCAACTTATTCCTAACCGCCTCACCACCCTAGGCATTTCCTCCACCCAGGTGAGAGATGCCATTCAAGGGAGCAATAGTGATGCCTCCTGGGACCGGGTTCGGGATGATGCCATTGGTGCCCAGGTCCGACTATTTGGGCGGTTTCGCACCTTGGCCGATCTCAAAGCCCTCCCGGTTGCCCGCTTAACGGATAATCGCATCGTCCGCTTAGACGAAGTCGCAGATGTTCGTCGCGATCTCGAGCGAGAAACCAACCGGGCTGCCCTCAGTTGGGAAGGCGACTCTTTTCAACCGACTATTTTGATGGAAGTTATCAAGGTGGCAGGCAGTGACTCGATTCAAGTCGTTAACAATGCTCTCCAAGCGCTAGAGGACGCCCGTCAAGATCCAAAGCTCTGGCCCAGTGGCATGGAGTATCGGGTCCTCAGCAATGACTCTGACATTATCAATACTGAGCTATCTAACTTATTCTCCAACGTCGGTCAAGCATCCTTCTTCGTTTTTATTATTCTGCTCGTTGCCTTAACCTGGCGCGAAGCCATTATTGCAGGTTTGGCCATTCCCCTCACCTTTATTGGGGCGACTTTCTTCCTGTGGCTCGGCGGTCAAACCCTGAATTCCATGGTCTTGATTGGGATGATCCTGGCGTTAGGACTCTTGGTGGATGTCTTTATCCTGATGTTAGAGGGGCTGCATGAAGGCATCTTCGTGGACGGCTTAGGCTTCTCTGAAGCAGCCCTGCGCACGGTAAAAACCTATGCCGGACCTGCTTTTGCGGGTCAATTAACCACTATTTTGGCCCTCGCGCCCCTCATGGCAATTTCGGGGACGATGGGCAAATTTGTACGACTGATTCCTATTAGTGCGATTACCTGTTTAGTCCTGAGCTATATTCTGGCCTTGTTAGTGGTGATTCCCCTGGCAAAGTTTTTACTCGGTAATGTCAAAGGTATCGGCCAGAAGACCTTTATGGATCGCGTCACAGAAACTGCCTCTGCCCGATTTGCAAACTGGAGTTTGAGGCTGACGGTACCGAATAAGGTTGTGGCTCGATTCTGGTCTCTAGGCGCGATTGGATTATTTGTGTTTTCCTGTGTGTTGTTCACAGCTCTCCCCTCTAACTTATTTCCCCAAAATGATGGAACTAAGCTCAGTATCAATGTCGAGTTAGCGCCCAGTGCCACCCTCAAGCGGTCGGAAGAAGTCGCCGATCAGATCGGAGAGATTCTGCAAAATTACAGTGACCCTGATGGACAACGGGTGTTTGAAAGTATCGTCAAACTGGTGGGGAAACGCAGTGGTCTAGTGGCTTCTGGTGAGTTAAAACCTAGCGATGCCGATTATTTTGTCGGCTTCTCCGGGATATTTGTCGATCGTGAGCAGCGGCAGCGCGACTCGTTTGCATATGCCCGTGACCTCCGCCAGGAACTGGATAATAAGATTCTCCGTAACTATCCCGGATCGACCTTAGCGGTTCAGTATGAGCGGCCCGGAGGTGGCGAAGACCCCATTCAGGTGGCGATTAGTGGGGATGACATGCAAACCCTCCGGGAGATTTCAGTGCAGGTCCAGGAAGTCTTGCGCGATATTCCGGGCACGATGGATGTCCGCGATAATCTCGGGAACCTCCGAGAAGATTACAAGCTGATTCCCAAACGGGAAGCCCTGGATTTTTATGGTCTCAGTCCGCAGGATATCGCTGATCAGGGTCGTATCCTCATGATCGATGATGATATTGGTGATTTCCCCATTGGTAGTGGTGAAGAAGATCTAGAAATCCGCCTCAGTACCCTGTGGCCGTCACGACAAGGAGAGGTGGGCGGTCCCTCTCGCCAGGATGAGTTCCAAACCATTCGCTTTGTCACGCCTGAGGGTAAAACTGTCCCCGCCGATGCGGTCCTCAAACCCTCACCCGGTGCTGTCCCCCTCTCAATTACCCATCGCCAGAGCCAGCGCACCGTGACGGTTCTCGCTAAAAACATTCCAGGCATTGGCATTTACGACGCTGATATCTTGGCAGACTTGACGCCTCAACTCGATAAGATGCAGGCCACTTGGCCTCAAGGCTATGAATATAGGTTTGGGGGCGATGCAGAAACCAGTGGTGAAACCTTCGCTTCTGCGGGCCAAATGTTAGTGGTGGCCATCTTTTTAGTCTTCGCGGTTTTGGTGCTTCAGTTTGGCTCCTACACTCAACCCTTGATCATCATTCTCACCATTCCGTTTGCCTTGACGGGCACCTTTATTGGCTTTTTCTTCCTGAACTTACCGTTTTCGTTTCCGGCAGCCATCGGGGTGATTTCCCTGACAGGGATCGTGGTCAACAACGCCATCGTCATGGTGGACACCATGAATGAACGGCGTAAAGCAGGGATGGATGTGCGGCATGCAGCGGCGTTTGGAGCCAGCGATCGCCTGCGCCCGATTTTGACCACTTCCCTGACCACCGTGATTGGGCTGTTCCCGCTGGCTTTAAGTGAAGCGAAATGGTTCCCCCTATGTATGGCCATTATTTTTGGCCTGGCCGCAGCGACTTTAATCGCATTACTGGTGGTACCGGGGCTTTACTTGCAGCTAACTCCGAAAACCCAATCTCTGGACTAATGAATGTACTTTAGTTCTGCCGAAAACATAGGGTCTTGGCCTAAAGGGCAATCGTTGGAGCAAGTTTTGGAGGTAATTATGTCTGTTTAGCCTGCATGATTCATGAGACGTTTCAACGCTTTAGGGCAGAGAGCCTAAACCTGACGATTCGAGATAATAACTCCACTCAATTTGCGTAGTTTATCCACCCAGGAAGTCTGATTATGGTCCGTTTACTGGTAAATGTCTTAGTTTTTGTCATCGACATACTCTACAAGAACCGCCCTTATCCACGTTTTTATGTATTGGAAACCGTGGCACGGGTACCTTACTTTTCTTATCTCTCGGTGTTGCACTTTTATGAGACTTTAGGCCGGTGGCGCAAGGCGGATTGGCTCAAGGTCCATTTTGCTGAAACCTGGAATGAGTTGCACCACCTGCTCATTATGGAATCACTGGGAGGTAACAATGCTTGGGGCGATCGCTTTCTAGCTCGTCACGCAGCTCTACTTTACTACTGGATTATCGTCTTTCTCTACGCTCTTTCCCCTCGGTCGGCATATCATTTTATGGAGCTAGTGGAAGAACATGCTTACGAAAGCTATGACCATTTCCTGACTAGCGAGGCAGAACATCTGAAGACCCAACCTGCACCTCAAGTAGCCCTGAATTACTATCGGGAGGGTGATCTCTACATGTTTGATGAATTTCAAACAGGGCACCTCCCAGAAAGCCGTCGTCCTGAGATCAATAATCTTTATGATGTCTTTGTGGCTATCCGGGATGACGAGAGGGAGCATGTCAAGACGATGGTTGCCTGCCAGGAACCCACTGCTCAGAAGACCTTCAAGAGCCCTCATACCCCTGAGCTACCGTCAAATATTGCTGCCGAAAGAACTTAACCATACCCATCTGTTGGTGTTTCTGCGAGTCAAGGGTGTCACCACTCTTCCCCATCGGGACGGATTTCGACATTAAATGACTAGGCCCCTTGAGATTGATGGGCAATTTGGAAGACCTCGGCTGGGTAGGGGACTGTCAACTTAACTCAAGGTCCTAATCCTGATTGCAAATTGACTCTTATTGACAACAAAAGATTAGGCATTACAGACATATAAATGCAGAGACATTCTCAATAAACAGGGTCAATGACAGTTAAGTTGACAGTCCAATCACACCTCTTGTTCACTTTGCTCGGAGGCGATCGCATCCGATAGACCTACAGCCATCACATCCAGTTGTTCCCGATCCAAAATTACAATCCTGCCACCCCGTTCGTAGCTCACAGTGTTCTGTAGCCCTTTCATCAATCGCGCACATTCTTCATAGGTAATCCCGATGCTGCGGGCCATCTGATAATAGGGCAACTTGACACGGAGCAATTCTCCAGCCGTTGTTGGGTCTGTACCATGTTGCAAAGCCGTGTACTGGATCAGTTGAGCTAAGCGAACCACCGCCCGCTCCGAAACTAGACCATGCACGATGTTGTGCAATTGCTGCAACCGCTG
>CALDHF010000183.1 GCA_937941595.1 uncultured Acaryochloris sp.
TACAAAGCGGCGTTCAGCATTATCTACATCTAAAATGCCTTTCATCCGAAATATATCAGCGCCTTTGGCCTGCACGAGCTGATATAGCCAGCGGTTGAGTTTATCGCTGTCCACAGTTCCAGGCTCGGTGATAGCAATGGAATAAACGGATTCGTCATGGTCATGAGCGTCTTCGTCTAGAAACGCGGGGTCGATACTGAGGGCGTTCTTCAGATCAAAGGCTTGAACACCCAGGATCGTATCTAGGGAAATATCGCAGTTTTGGGTTGGATGCAGGGTTGCGATCGCATTCATCCCCCTCACCTTCAACTCTAATGCTTCTAAAGCCTCGGCAGACACCAAATCCGTTTTATTCAACAAGATCACATCGGCAAAGGCGATCTGCTCCTGAGCTTCACTACTGTCCCAGTGGTCGCCAATATATTGAGCATCCACCACCGTCACCACTGCATCCAACTGGGTATGCTTCAACATCACTTCATCCACAAAAAAGGACTGAATCACTGGAGCCGGATCAGCCAATCCCGTGGTTTCAATCACAAGGTGGTCGAAGCAGTCCCGCCGCTGCATTAAATCACCAATAATTCGAATTAAATCGCCGCGCACGGTGCAGCAGATACAGCCGTTATTCATTTCCAAAATTTCTTCATCGGCATTCAGCACCAGTTGATGGTCAATCCCCACTTCTCCAAATTCGTTAACGATCACGGCAATGCGTTGATCATGCTCTTCTGTGAGTATGCGATTGAGTAACGTGGTCTTGCCCGCCCCTAGATAGCCAGTCAGGACTGTGACGGGGATTTTTTGGATGATTGCCATAGACTTGCTTTTCCCTAGAAAGACTGCTGAAGCTATACCGTAGTTACCCGAAAACCGATAGTTCGATTCAGTCCGGTTTCGGAGTATCCAGACCGACTGGCGGAGCGAATCTTGGCAGGTGAATTCAGCCATCCGCCGCCACGAATAGTTCGCATCTGCGATCGTCGACCCTCTAGCCAAGCTTTGCCATCTCGGGGTGCCCCGTGATAAGTGCGATGCCAGTTATCTGCACACCACTCCCAAACGTTGCCATGCATCTCTTGGAGGCCAAAGGCATTGGACGACAGTTGCCCCACCGATAGGGTGGATTGACGGTAGGCTCCGGCCGCCTCAGCTTGATACGTGGTGGTACCGATGTAATCCGCCAATTGGCTAGTAATCGTATCCCCGGTGTGGAAAGGTGTTTGGGTGCCCGCCCGACAGGCATACTCCCATTGGGCTTCACTGGGCAGTTGGTAAGGGCGACCTGTGTATTGGGTGATGCGATCGCAAAACTCAATCGCCTCTAACCAAGACACACTTTCCACGGGCCGCTGCTGCCCCCGAAAATGAGCAGGGTCTGGATCCAGATCGCGCTTAACTTTAGGCAGCGTGGCAACAGCCGCCCACTGTGCCTGAGTAATAGGGTGCTTACTCATAAAAAAGGAGGGTAGCTTGACTCGATGTCGAGGAAATTCATGGCCTTGGGCTGCGACTTCAGACCTAGATGCCCCCATCCAGAATTGCCCCGATGCGATCGCAACCATCTCCAATGGCGCAGCACTGCTGATAGGCTCAGGGAAAAACTTAGCCCTGTGGGTTTGCTGCTGTTTGACCGCTCCAGTTTTATCAATGGTGGTCACGTCAAACTCAAAGGGACTCAATCCCCAAGAATTTTGGCTCTGAGATTGAACAAGAGCCAAAGCGCGATCTTGAACCGTTACTAACAGGCCCACACCACCCGCATATTGCAAAAATTTTCTCCGATTCATGACCTCAACAACTCCCTCAACAACACAACAATGTTGGAATACTGTGGTTTGCCTGCGTGCATGAGAAGCATGTCCCTGCCGATGACGAGTACCAACCCATAGCCACAGATAAAGACCATGCAGCCGACGCTTTAGTAGGGGTGGAAATTTGCATGGAAGATGTCATAGATGAAGTACAGCCAAGTTTGGTGGATTGACGTTTATCCCAAAATGACAGAAGAGAGAAAGGTTGCCCCCATGCCACAAATTACAAAACCTGCAAACCGCAGCGGGAGTGCTGACATCTGATTCTGTTTGAGTATTGCTCTGCCAATGACACTGGCCGCCAACGCAATCACAAGCTGAATGACTGTAAATCCAGTCAGATAAGCCACCATTGGTGACATATCAGCCCCCACAATGGCTTCCCCATAGGCATAGCCATGGAAGAGTCCGGCGATCGCCCCCAGTCCTAGCACCATTGGCCCATTGGGGCTTTGTTTAAGAGCTAGCAATACCCCAAATAGCAGCACTGAAGTCGAAATAAAGAACTCAGGCGCGGGTAAATCTAGACTCTGTAAATGAAGACCCGTCCCCGCTAATCCAGCAATCCCAAAGGCAAGGGGAATCCTCATACCCTGGCGACTGAGGGCAGCTAGTAACCCCACGGCGATCACAAACACAAAATGGTCTAAACCAATGACCGGGTGGGCAACGCCGGACATAAACCCTTCCAGAAAATTAGACGGCAACCGTCCACCGAGGGGATGGTGGGCTAAGGCAGCAGGAGTAACTATGAAAAGCCCTAGCCCAGCAAATAAGGACGCCCATAGCGACCGGGCTAAACGGTAAGACGGCATTCCTGGCCTCTTAAAAGCTCTGACCATGGGCAAACTTGGCATCAGCATGTCCTAGCGAAAAATTTAAATATCTAGAGGTCCTTCAGACCTTGATGAACCTATTTAGGGCAGGCAGCTAACAATCTCCGGGGATTGATTTACAAACAGACCCATCACCTACCACTTCTTATAAGGGAGAAACTTCCCACACATCGTCACTTGGACGCGATCGCCTTTTGGATCCGGGACTTTGTCCACCTCAATCGAAAAGTCAATGGCGCTCATAATGCCGTCACCGAACTTCTCGTGAATGACCGCCTTCACGGGCACCCCATATACCTGCATAATTTCGTAGAACCGATAGATCAAGGGATCTGCCGGAATCACTGGATCTAACCCGCCCTTCATCGGCGGCTCCGTCAGCGCTGCTGACATCTCGGCAGGTAAGCCCAAGGCCTCAACTAGCTTGCTCGCTTCCTCTGCGCCAGCACTGGCCTGACGGTAGATCACCGAAGCAATCCAGGTTTCATCGTAGCCAACGACCTTTTCGAGTTCCTCAAAAGAAATGCCCTTTGCTTTCTTGGCCGCTAGCAGTTTCTCGGTAATGTCGGCAGTTGTCATTATCAATCGTCCTTTAATCTACAAGTATGAGGAGCATGGCGTTCAGCCTAAATTCGCGACTGCTCAACGTAGCGAGTCTCGCGATAGAGGTGGGCCTCCATTTCGGTTCTGAGGGCATCGTATTCAGGATGGTGTTCCACGGAGTTGCGATCGCGCGGTCGCGGGAACGGCACATCCAAAATCTGATCAATCTTGGCCGCGGGGCCACGGGTCATCATCACGATTTTGTCGGAGAGCAACAATGCCTCATCAATACTGTGAGTAATCATGATTACCGTCTTGCGGTGCTGCTCCCAAATGCGCTCAATTTCTTCCTGGAGGTAGCCCCGCGTCAAGGCATCCAGCGCCCCAAAGGGTTCATCCATTAAGAGAACCTTGGGGTTAATGGCTAATGCCCGAGCAATGCCCACCCGCTGACGCATCCCCCCCGACAGCTCGTGGGGATGTTTGCGTTCTGATCCATTGAGGTCCACAAGTTGGATATTTTCGCTGACAATTTGATTGAGCTGAGCAGTAGACAGCTTGGGATAGACGGTTTCCACCGCAAATTTAATATTGTCAGCCACGGTCATCCAAGGCATCAGCGCATAGTTCTGGAACACCATCCCCCGATCCGGCCCAGGACCAATAATGGGCCGATTATCCATGGTCACTGTGCCCGTCGTTGCCTCACTAAGTCCGCCAATAATATTGAGCAGTGTCGATTTGCCACAGCCCGATGGACCAATAATGGTGACAAAAGTATTGTGCTCAACATCTAAACTGATCTCATCGATGGCGACGAAATCCGATGAACTTTTGCGGTTTAAGAAGCCCCGCTTACCAGGAAAAACTTTTGAGACCTGACGAAGACTGAGCTGAACGCCGATGGGAGCTTCCATACTGGTTGGGATTGCAGGGTTAGAAACGGTATGCATGATTCACGACCGTCCAAAAGAAACAAGGTTTTCAAGATAGGCAAAAATTTGATCTAACATCAGTCCCACCATGCCAATGATGAAAATGGCGACCAAAATATTAGGGATATAGAGGTTATTCCACTCATTCCAGATAAAGTAGCCGAGGCCACTGCCTAACAACATTTCTGCGGCGACAATCACCAACCAGGCAATGCCCATACTGATGCGCAGCCCCGAGACAATATTGGGCAGCGCCGCTGGAATAATCACCTTAAAGATGGTGCGCAGCCGAGAGGCACCCAGGGTTTTAGATACCTTGAGATAGTCGTCGCTGACGTTGGCAACCCCAAAGGCTGTATTCACCAGCGTCGGCCAGATGCTGCTGATCATGATAATAAACACGCCCGTTTTCTCTGAATCTCGGAAGATATAAAGACCTAGAGGGAGCCATGCTAGGGGCGAAATTGGCTTTAGCAACTGCACATAGGGATTGAAGGCTTTCGACGCCACTTTAGACATCCCAATCAAAATCCCAAGAGGAACAGCAATTAGTGACGCAGCCGTATAGCCGATTGCCACCCGACGCAGGCTAATCAATAAATTCCAGCCAATCCCCAAATCATTGGGACCGTTATCAAAAAACGGATTTGTGGTCCACCACCATAGCTCCTCAAGGGTTTTGGAAGCCGTGGGCATGCCCTTGGCGAACCATTTGGCATTTGCGCCAACTTCCCAAAACAGTAAGAAGAGTCCCAAGGACAGTAAAAAGACAAGGACTGCTTTGAGATTGTCGTTGAGTACAAAAGGCTTAGAAGAAGATGGACTAGATACACTTGAACTTGCTGCCATTGCCTTACCTCAGCTGCTTACTAGACGCCATACTTATCGATTTGCCCCTTGATATAGGTGCTGGGATCTGCCGGATCAAATTCATCGAAGGCTAGTTTCTCAGTCCTATAGATTTCTTCCGGGGGAGATTGGTCCAGTTCAGACGCTAGCTCTCGGGCCAAATCCGTTAAGAACACATCCTTACCTACCTCGTCATATTTACCGTCGATTGCCGTCTTCGCCTTGCCATCTCCCTGCAAATCCCAGCGCACCAGCTGCGATGAAATCCAGTTGGCAAAGCTTTGCCAAGGATAGGGGTCAAAATCAATTCGATCGGGAATGTTGAGGGTATTGCCGTTGCCATCATCAAACTTGCCCGTGAGGACAGCTTCCACCACTTCTGTCGGCTGATTGAGGAAGGCTCGTTCCGAAATGGCCTTAGCAATTTCAGGCCGATTCTTCGGATCGCTGGCGTACCCAGCGGCTTCAATAATGGACTTGTTCAAGACTCGGAAGGTATTGGGATTGGCTTCGATCCAATCGTCACTAGCAGCAAAGGCACAACAAGGATGGTTGGGCCAGAGATCCTTGGTGAGTTTGTGAATAAACCCAACTTCCTCATAGACTGCTCGCTGGTTAAACGGATCTGGCATCAAGTAGGCATCAATGTCTCCGGCCACCATTTGGGCAATGCTGTCAGGTGGCGGCACAGCGCGAATCTTGACATCTTGATCGGGATCGATACCGCCCGTGGCTAGGTAGTAGCGGAGCAACAAATTGTGCATAGAGTAGGGAAAGGGCACCCCGATTACAAACCCTTTAAAGTCTGACGGGCCTTTGACTTTACCTTTATGACGATTGGCGACGGTAATGGCTTGACCATTAATATTCTCAATACTGGCCAGCTTGACCCCAAAGGCGGAGGACCCTAACCCCAAGGTCATGGCAATCGGCATGGGAGCCAGCATGTGATACGCGTCTAACTCACCTGCGATCGCAGAGTCGCGCACGGCTCCCCAACTGGGCATTTTGACGACTTTGGCATTCAGGCCATATTTCTTGTAGAACCCCAACGGCTCCGACATAATAATTGGTGTGGCACAAGTGATTGGGATAAAACCAATCTGGAGATCTGTTTTTTCTAAATTGTCGGGGACCTCGGCCTCGCCTGCCACATTGGGCGCTTGCGATTGATCAGAATTAGGCGTGCAGTTGGTCAAAGCAACCAGGGCAGCCCCTACCGCAATATTGCGCAGAAATTCTCGTCGAGTTGCACTGCTAATCCGTTGAGCATCGCTGAAGAACCGACCAGCTTGGGGACCAAAAGCAGCACCAAAAGCTTGATCCAACCCACCCGCAAGCTTAATTAAGTCATTGACCAATCGTTCTCGTTTGGGATCGCCCCTGGAGATGGTCTTTAAGAACAGTTGCTTTCTCAGTTCCGTTTGACTGATCGTATCGGCAAGACCAAAGGTATCCGGCTTATAGAGCCGCATCTTGATCAGGTCATCAATCATATCCACCGGATCGGTGGGCAATGTTTCCATGTACTGCCAGTGGTCCTGACTCAGATGAGATCCACCGCAAGTCGCACAGAGCTGATCCAGTTCACTAAGTTGACCGCGTTGAGCGAAGAGATTATCCCGCTTTTGTGCAGGATTATTAAACGAAGCTACCGCCATAGTTGTTAGGGGTGTTTCTAGGAATGAATTAATTAGACCCTAATTTTTAAGATTTTTTTGTATTATTTGATACGAGTTACAAATACAAGCAAAAACTAAAATATGAATCCATAAATTCAGTATGAAATTACTTATTTTTGCACTATCTGTCTAAATAATTTCACTGACTGAGCTCATGCTATCGATGAATATTCGTCCTCTAACGCAAGCACAAGAATCCTCTCATATTTCTTAATTTTCAATAAATACAAGGCTTACACGGATCTCAGGCAAGGCAAAGTTCTTGAAAGAGGTAGCATTATTTTCTCAAGCAGCCTTCTCTTAGAAAATACTGAATTCTCTAATTCGATAATTAGCACTTAGCGAGAAATATAACACTACTTTATAAGTATATTTTTACAGCTAGAAACAGCAAAAATCTCAAATATTGCGCAACGTTTTATCATGTTTTGCGTGATTACTTTCGGAAAAGTACACTTACACTATTTTTTTCCTGGTTCAGACTTTATCAGCTACTCCATACTGATGACATTGGATTATCTATGGCAATAATCGGATTTTCTTTCGATTTGCATGGGGGTGCTCATTTCAGATGTCACTGTCTGTTGAGGTCAAACCGCCTATTTTCGATCGGAAAGGGTGAGTTGGCTAATCCAGTAGTTAAACTCTGACTTTCAAGTTCTTTTTGACCTAACTTTGCATCCCCTTCTTGGTGAGCTGCAAGCCTTTAGTTGCTCCCATCTTGCCGCCAAACCTGGGGTGATACACCATGAATCTGGCGAAATTGACGAATAAAGTAGCCTGTATCAGCATAGCCTGCATTAATAGCAATATTCTTGATTGATTTATCCGTTTTGGACAGGAGTTTGCGGGCCTGAGTCATGCGACGTTCAATAATCCACTGTTTAACAGAACGCCCCGTCTGATGATTGACTAAACTCGTGAGATAGGCTGGAGAATAGCCTGCCACATTCGCTATATCTCGAAGTTGAATCGGCTGCTGGTAATGCGCTTCGATAAATTGAAAAACAAGGTTAAGTTGAGGGCAGTCTGGGAAAATACTGGGGGGTGCGTCAGAGATTGCTGGCGGTGGGTGGAGATCGGCATGGCGGTGGAGACGAGTTGCGATCGCATCCAGAAACACCCCTACCGTACAGGGCTTCGTCAAATAATCATCGGCTCCCAAATTCATACCTACACGCAGTTCGGGCATCGTTGCCTTCGCCGTCAAAAAGATAAAGGGCAGACTAGCCGTATCAGGAGATTGACGCAAGGTTGAGAGGACTTGATACCCATCCATATCCGGCATCATAATGTCACACACCACCAAATCGGGATGGTGGGTTTGAGCCAATTTTACCCCTTCAGATCCACAGCTGGCCTCCAACGCGCCGAATCCCTCAAAGGATAAACTGCTGAGAAAGACTCTGCGCGTTTGGGCTTCATCCTCAATAATGAGAATTGTTGGGGCCATCACTTCAGCTTTGATACAACGGATTGCCAGACTTTCGAGGATAGGTTATGCGCTATCTTCTGCCAGCTATAACCATTAGTTAACCGTTTTAGGGGAGGTGCTTTGGTGTAATGGATGACCGTTCGACAGTCTACACAGGCCAGCCTACCGATAAAGAACTAGAAAATCTGCGACGGCAAAATGAGTTAATTCTCAAAGCCGTGGGTGAGGGCATCTATGGCTTGGATTTAGAGGGGAACGTCACCTTCGTCAACCCAGCCGCAGCCGCAATGATTGGCTGGGCAATCCCGGACCTGATTGGTCGGTCGATGCACTTGGTCTTACATCATTCCCATGAGGATGGCAGTCCCTATCCCCGCGAGACCTGTCCTATTTATGCTGCCTTTAAGGATGGAGCCATTCGCCGGATTACAGATGAAGTTTTCTGGCGTCAAGACGGCACCTCGTTCCCAGTGGAATACATCAGTACCCCGATGCATGATGAGCAGGGCCAATTGGTGGGGGCTGTGGTTACGTTTCGGGATATTTCCCAACGCAAATGGGCAGAGGCCGTCCTCCAGCAAACTAATGAGGCATTAGAGCAGAAAGTACAAGAACGCACGGCGGAGCTATTGCAGGCCAACCAACAGCTTCAGGAGTTGAGTGATTTGCGATCGCGTTTCGTATCCATGGTCTGTCATGAATTCCGCAATCCGTTGAACAATATCATTTTGTCAGTTTCTTCTTTAGAACGCTACGACCAACGACTGTCAGCATCCCAGAAACAGGACTATTTGCAAGCCATTGTTGCCAACACAGATCGAATGACGGCCATGATTGACGATATTTTAGTCATTGGCAAAATTGAGGCCGATCAGTTAGCTCTGAAGTCCACTGAGATGGATGTGGTCAAATTTTGCCAAAATTTACTGACAGAGTTGCAGTCTACAACCCATGGCCATCAGCTAACGTTCGTTTGCGATTACTCAAGATTAGAGACAGTGATGGACGAGCAATTACTGCACTCAATTTTGGTCAATATCTTGCACAATGCCATTCGCTATTCCCCTAATGCAGGTCTGATAGAGTTGAAGCTGGTTCACGAGCAACAGCAATTGACCTTTCACATCGTTGATCAGGGATTAGGAATTCCTGAGCTGGATCAATCACTTCTATTTGAACCCTTTCATCGAGGTAAGAATGTGAGCAACATTCCCGGCACGGGCTTAGGGCTGAGTATCGTTAAGCAATTTGTGGCTTTGTTGAATGGGACAGTTTCTTTTGAAAGCGCTGTGGGAGTAGGCACAACATTTACAATTAGTTTGCCTGTAATATCACTGATTATTTTTCCAAGGTAATAGAAGAATAATAGGTCGAAAATTTAGAGAAAAAGAGAACCTACCAAGGCAGTTGACTACCATCCCAAGAAAAGAACTGACCGCTATCCTCTTTTCCCAACCCATCGAGTACAGCTACGAGCTGTGTAACCGTCCGATCCACAGAAAATAGCCTTTCTGGCGGGACATTGCGCTGAAAGGGTTGGGAAAGTTTGGTATCCGTTGTCCCTGGATGTAGTGTCACTACAATTGTCTGCGGACTACGGCGTCGATATTCAATCGCTGCTGTGCGCATCAACATATTTAATGCTGCTTTGGAAGCCCGATAGCCATACCAGCCTCCCAGACGGTTATCACCAATACTGCCAATCTTGGCTGAGATGGTAGCAAAGATGCTGCGATTTTGGTGCTTGAGCAAGGGCAATAGATGTTTGGCCCACAACGCCGCCCCTATGCTGTTGACTTGGAAATACCGAGTTAATTGGTCCGCATTGAGTTGCCGGAGTCCTTTCTCAGGCTGTATCTCTCCTTCATGGAGAATGCCCACACAGTTAATCACCCAGTGCAGTTGATCGCCAGTAGCTGCAATTTGTTGGCAGCATGCCTCAATCTGCTTTTCTTGGGTCACATCGACGGGGATGCAACAAATCCTTTCAGGATGTTGGGCAGCCAATGCGAGTAACCCCACTGCCGATTCTTCTGAGCGGTAGGTGGCATATACTGTCTCAGTCTGGGGCTTTTGGAGCAGGTGATGAACAAAGCCTAACCCAATCCCTTGGCTAGCCCCGATGACTAAAGCATTGGCTTTACTCATGCCAAGTATGGACCAATATAAAGAGGGCAGACAGCGAACATTTGGATTAGGTGAATGGGCAACGTTACGGCGACAAAGGGACGACTTTTATCAGCTTAACGAAATTATTAAGGGGGTATAGGTTCTTGTAAGGGCTGAGACTCATCCATTCATCATCTTGCCTGTAATCATTTGGGTGACGTAGATACCCTTCATCCGTCCTCTATAATCGAGTTCTGGCATTTATAGTCATCCCCATGAGATGAGTTGTAATCTAAGCTGGAACATGGTCTGAGTTTTTACATTTAAGGATTATTTATGTCTGCTGATCGGGCGTCTGAGTCACCCAACCAGGGATCCACTTTAGAAGAAGTAAGAGCCACTCGTTTACAAAAAGTGGAACAGCTTAAACAAGCAGGCTTAACTCCCTATGCCTATCGCTGGGAGTCCACCCATACTGCCCAAGCCCTTCAGGAAAAATTTGTGGATTTGGCGAGTGGAGAAGAAGAAGCGTTTGAGGTTGCGATCGCAGGCCGTATCCTCGCCCGTCGTGTTATGGGCAAACTCGCCTTCTTCAACCTTCAGGATGAAACCGGAACCATCCAGCTCTATTTGGAAAAAAAGCGTATCCAAGAGCAAATGGGAAAGCAGGATGAGCAGGCTTTTACCCACCTCAAACAACTGACTGATGTCGGGGATATTATGGGAGTCCAAGGCACCATCAAGCGGACCGACAAAGGGGAACTCTCCGTTTATGTGCGGGAATACTCAGTCCTCACCAAATCCCTGCTGCCCTTGCCAGACAAATGGCATGGTCTTACAGATATTGCCAAGCGCTATCG
>CALDHF010000184.1 GCA_937941595.1 uncultured Acaryochloris sp.
GAATCCTCCCCTTGTCAATGGCCAACCCATCACCAATGGCGAAGTGCCTATAGGCACTGCCAGTACCCTCAATCTAGGACGTGTGGTTCTCAATGCCAGAGTCAGCAATGGTCCTGGAGGGATACCACCAACAGAAATCAGCCCGCCAGGGGCATCCCCCACGCAAGTTGTTTCTCCTTCTCCTATAGGTAATGCGGCCCCACCGCCCTCGGCTCCATCCCCAAGTCCTGCTCCTTACCATCAGTCACCCACTGCCGATCCGCAAAGTCCAAAGGTTTGGGTATGGATTATTACCGGAGTTTTAGTGATTGGAGGGGGTGCTCTGGCATGGCCTTATGTCAGTAATTTTTTGGGTCTCAGTAAAGAGCCGAGTATTTCTCGGTCTAATGATGATAATGACAGTCCCAAGTCGACATCAGAGGGAGATTCCTTCGGTGACAAAATGGGGGATCTCACAACCTATACCCATCCGTCTGGATTATTTAAGATCCGAATCCCTCGCACTTGGAAGCGGAAGGATACCAGTAAAAACGGGGAAGTTATTCTCCGCTGGACGGATGACAAAACAGGTAGTGGTGTGGTGGTGGATTTATTTAAATCTCAACAGCGCCTCAATCAAGAAGAACTAGCCGACTTGGCGCGGCGATTCATCACGAATGCATTTGGTGAGCAACCTGATTTTCGGGTGGGCCAGCCCAAGCTTCAGGATGATGGTGTTGTGGAGTTGAGTTGGGAATTTTCAACCCGTAATGATCAATTATTGGGGGCAACATTCACTGAACAAAGTCGCGATACTGTCTCTGTCGTTAGTATCTACGTGCTGCGGGCTGACTTTGACCAAGTCAAATCTACCTTCAGAGAGATCTTAAGTAGCTATCGGTTTGATCCTTCAGTGAATATCCCCTAGAAGGAGTCTAGAGACCGTTGTGGCTGAGCTTAGATGCCTTTAAAAAGTAGCCTCTACGGAGAATGAGTGACTTGAGGCTGACTCCTCTTGCCAATCTCATCCAGCCAATGTTGGAGATGATATTGGTTGAGTCGGTAGCTGAGGGGATGGGCAATCAGACGGGCTGTGCTTTGATACAAACAGTCCAGCTCGATCAAACCATTCTCCTTGAGCGTACGGCCTGTAGAGACTAAATCCACAATGGCTTCAGACATGCCCGTAATCGGTCCTAACTCCACGGAACCATAGAGGGGAATAATTTCAACGGGGATATCAAGCTGACAAAAAAAGTCATGGGCGCAGTGGATAAACTTGGAGGCCACCCGACAGTTTGGAGGCAGTTCTATCGCCGAGCGGTAGGGGCTTTGGCTGGGCACAGCTACGGACATCCGGCAATGACCAAACCCTAAGTCGATCACCTGGGCAATGTTGGGCTTTTTCTCTTGTAAGACATCAAAGCCAACGATGCCTAACTGAGCTTGACCATACTCAACATAGACAGGCACATCTTGAGCCCGGACTAACAGCCCCTGGGCCGTGCCTGATGGATCAGAAATTTGGAGTTGGCGATTGGACGAGTCTAAAAAAGCACTGAAATCTAAACCCACAGATTTCAATAAGTGAATACTATCTTTTAGTAATGCACCTTTCGGTAAGGCAACCGTGAGCATAGACATAATCTCGAAGGAATGGCCGCTATCGCAATTGTCGTTTGTTCGATTACGCTAGCGATTCAATTGTGACAGAACCTTGAGCATTGACCCAAGCTATTTGTGCGATTCGCTGTTGACGCGCAATAGTACGGATCTCTGCTGGTGGTTTTTGGGATAGCTCGACTTCGACTCTCGTTAGGGGGAGCTGAGCGTTCTGACTGCGGAGGTGCTGGGCATGGCGAAACGTAGCTGCGATCGCAGCCTCCGATTCCGGCACCACTAACCAATGGGATGCAGGGGTCTGGGTCGGCAGTTGTCCCAGCCCCAGTAACACCTGATGTAAATGTTCCACATTGAAAGAAAAGCCAATCCCAGGCATCATTTTGCCTTGGGGATGGTATAACCCCAGGAGCTGATCGTAGCGTCCACCCTGTCCTAGAATGCGTTGTCCTGATTCAGCATCACTAATAATTTCAAAAACGACTCCGGTGTAATAATCAAAGGTTTGAATCAAACTCAGATCTAGGGTCAGAGACGGCAAAGGAGCCAAAATTTCTACCAAAGACTTGAGGTTAGTCACCGCCTCATGTTGGGGTGGGTCTAGGGGTAGCTGGGACACTTTTTGCAGGACTTGAGCAGGCTCACCCCGTAGATCCAGCAGAAACAAAGCATGGTCTTTGAGTTCTGGACTTAAAGATAAATTCGCCAACCCTACCCGATCTAGTTGAGCTATCGCCCGTCTAACATCACTGCGGATTGCTTCTGGAAAAGGGTTTAAGAGGGATCGAGTTAAATCTGCCTCCCCTAAAATCACATGCCAGTGCTGAACCCCCACGGCTGATAAGCAATCTGCTAACAGCAATAGGATTTCTGCATCTGCCAGCAATCCACCACTGCCGAGCAGCTCTACCCCAGCTTGATAAAATTCATGCTGCCCACTGACATGGGCTTGCTGCTGACGAAAAATATTGGCGTTATAGTAGAGCCGCTGGGGATGGGTCGCACCCTCCATTCGGGTCACAGCTGTACGGGCAATGGAAGCCGTCAATTCTGGCCGTAGGCCTAGAACCCCTTCTTCTGCATCCCAGACCTGGATAACCGTCTGGGGTTCAACGGCTCCCCCCGCCACCAAGGTATCTAAACGTTCCAGAGTGGGAGTAATAATGCGGTGATACCCCCAACGTTGGAAGACCTGTTGCAAATGCTGTTCGATCCAGCATTTTTGGGCAACATCCAGCGGCAATAAATCTCGAGCACCAGCAGGTGGTTGATACATCATCAAAGCGCTATTTCTTACCGCCAAATAATCCGAATAAGCCTTTCTTGCGTTCTGGCTGTTGGGATTCAGTTGGTTTTGCGCCAGCAGGTTTGGAGCGCTTTTCCAGCTTTTTCACTTTTTCCATTCCTTTGCGGGCTTCTGGATCGTTAGGGTTACTTTTTATGGCTTGAGTAAAATGAGATTTTGCCATTGTGGGCTGTGATTTCTGTAGATAAATCGATCCCATCAAACTATGGACCCGACTACTTTTGGACTCAAGCTTGAGAGCATCCCGTAATTCCACAATAGCCTCATTCAAACGGTTTTTCTTGATCAATTCCTCTGCTCGTCGGCAGTAGTCATTCACGAACTGCGATGTGGGTGCAGCTTGTGCGGCAGGCTGTTGCTGTGGTGTAGATGATACTGCTCCAGACTTGGCTGCATCAGCTGCGGGAGCTGACGACGGAGAAGCAACTGCACTCGCTTGAGCCACCTTAGGCGCAGTCCCCGCCTGTTTGCTCCCCTCACGTCGAATTAAATAGGCCAAATTCAGCTCGCTAAGCTGGGAGACAACCGCCGGAACGCCTTCCAAGGTTGAAAATTGAGTTTGTGCTAAGTGTTTGACTTGCTCTTGATAGACGGCCTCAAAATCGCTAGCGGCCAGTAAAGATTGAGCACTTTCGTTTTGGAAAGACGTTGTATCTATTTCTCGATGAGCTCGTTGCCCAACCAACCGCAGCAAGACTTGATACTCTTCAAAGTCTTTATCTTGGGAAAGCACCTCATAGGCAGGATTCACCAGCTTTGAGAGCATGCGGCTGGCTTGATCTTTATCCATGCTTGCTGGACAACTATCAGGATGTAAATTCCGAGCAATTTTGAAATATCGTTTACGAATCTCACCCTTCGAAGCCCCAATCATTAACCCCAGACTGGCATAGTGGTCTGGACAATCAAAAGTAGCAATACCTTGCTGAAGTTCAAATGACATGTAAATGCTTCCGAAAAATTGAGTGCGTTGCGTAATCCCCTAGTGTTAGTCTAATCTGTTCGGGGCAATCCAGCATCTCATCTGAGTAAAGAGCTTTCTGATATTAAGGTATTGAGGGCGGGTTCCAAACCAGGGGCTGAACTTGCATTAGTTCTTGGCTCAGCGCTTCATGAATCCGACCATTCGTGGCAAGCAATCGGCCCGAACTCAGTTTTTGAGGGCTTTGATCGTAGGCGGTGACTTGTCCTCCTGCTTCTTGGACGAGGACAATCCCGGCGGCAATATCCCAGGGGGATAGTCCTCGCTCCCAATAGCCATCTAGACGCCCGCAGGCAATATAAGCCAAATCCATAGATGCTGAGCCGCCCCGACGCACGCCTTGGGTGAGATGGGTCAAATGGCAAAATTCTGCATAATTATTGTCTGGGGTCTCGCGACGATCATAGGCAAATCCAGTCACCAATAAACTCTGGGCTAGGGTTTCTGTTTGGGAAACCTGGATGGGTTGACGGTTCCGGGTCGCGCCTAATCCGGTCGCGGCCCGGAACAGCTCCTGATGAAAGGGATCAAACACCACACCGACTTGGGGAATGCCGTCAATGAGCAAGGCAATAGAGGTCGCTGAGAAAGGATATTGATGGGCGTAGTTGGTGGTGCCATCCAAGGGATCGATAGCCCATAGATAAGGACTCTCTCGATTACCCTGGCGACCGGATTCTTCGGCCAGGATTTGGTGCTCAGGGAAATGACGGTTAATGACAGCCAGTACTGCTTTCTCGGCGGCTTGATCGGCTTCAGTAACGAGATCTCCAGGACGCTTCTCTTGAATATTCTCTAACTTCCCCCAAAATTTCTGTAAAACTGCTCCGCCTGCTAATGCGGCTTCTGTGGCAATGTCTAAAAATCCGTTTAAGGGCGTCTGTGGGGTCATGGGTTATTCTTCATCCAGGGGTAGGCCAGCTCGGATTTTACCTTTGCCAAAGTAGCGACCAAACTGGAGTTCATAAACTTCGTCTTCGTCTTGGGTTTCTACCACTAAATCGCTGCGAGGATAACTCACGCACAAGAGGGCATACCCTTGTTTTTGTAGCTCCAGGGATAGCCCCATGGCTTCTGGCTGGTGTAAGTCTCCAGATAAAACTCTGACGGCACAGGTTGTACAAGCCCCATTTCGGCAGGCGAATGGCAGCCGCTTCCCTTTTTTCTCGACACTTTCTAGGATATAGTGCCCTTCAGGGACTTGAAGTTCGTATTCATGCCCCGTATGGCGATCTCGGATCTGAATCTTAAAAGTTTGCATACCATTCCATCAGGGTTCAGATTCTGTTAACATAGCTTACTTGGACTGGATAAATCTAATACACCTGGAGAGGTGGCCGAGTGGTTGAAGGCGCAGCACTGGAAATGCTGTTTAGGGGTAACTTTAACGAGGGTTCGAATCCCTCCCTCTCCGTTTTTAATTCTTCAAAATCATCAGGGATGGGCTAGCTAACGTCCCAAACTTTCTCCAGCACCTGAATGGGTGGAATATCGGCAACCTTGCTAGTCAAAGATTTGAGACCTGCAAAGTAATCAGCGGTGGGTAGGTGTCGACTTGGTTCTAGGGCTCCAAACAAAGCCACAAGTCTGGTTTTGAGGGCCACGCCTAAATGCAACGGGGCGCGATCGGCGCAAATCATCAAATGTCCGGCATCGATTAAAGCGGCGAGTTGGCCGACATGCTGGGGAGTCGCGATTTGGAGCTGTGGGCAAACCTTCACTAAAGAGGCAACCCAGTCTTTGTTCTCAGCACTTTGAACCACAACTAGAGGGGTATCGGGCTGTCGTTCTAAGTAGCCTTCAACCACTGACTCCCAACTTTTAATCGGATAAAATTGAGATGGCTCGTCGTCAGAGTTCTCTGAGCCGGTGCCTCCCTGCAGGACAACGTAGGGCTTGCCCAAAATACCCAGTCGTTCTTGCTCAGTTTTGGCCCATTGGACGTCTTCTGGAGGGATATTAATCGCAATATCCGGGCAGGGCGTATCAATACCCAGCCCTAGTAAAAGATCGTGATAGCGTTGAGCATCGTAGGGACGGGCGTTGGGAGAAACTTCAGCAGAGAGAAAAACGCCCGCTAAGTCCGCGATGGCTCCACCAACGGTCGGAAAGCGTTGACGACCAAAGCGGACCCAAGCCGGTAGACTCGAATTCTCATATCCCACTCGTTGAGGGATCCCCACCAGCCAACACAGCAGTCCGGCGGTCCAGTCGCGGCTAACGGTGATGCCAGCGTCGTAGCGTCGATCCCGCATCTTGCCAATCAGGTTTCCCCAGTCAGCAGCGCCATTGCGGTTTTCAAACTGGAAAGTCAAGACATTGCTGACATTACGGCAAAGTCGATAGGCTTGCTGGGAGCGGGGTTCAACAATGACATCGATCTCGACGTGAGGATAATGCTGTTGAAGGGTCTCTAAGGTGGGAAAAAACAGCAGTTGCCGGCCAACATCACCGGGAATTAAAGCTAATACGCGGGTCATTATTTAGAACAGCCGTGAAGGATGAAGTCTACGTTTACCGCCCACTATTGTAGGTGAACGCTCAATCATTGTAATCAAACATTCCAACAACTCAATAAGTCTTCTAAATTACGGCATGGGGTCAGAGTAGGATAGGGGGTGGTTAAACGGTCATGGGATCAATGTATTTACTACTTCCAGCAGCAGGGATGGGGCGTCGCATGGGGAGTGATCGCAATAAGTTGCGATTGCTGTTGTTGGGTAAACCGCTATTGGCTTGGACATTACTGGCGGCTGAAGCAGCCCCATCGATTACCTGGATTGGCATTATTGGTCAGCGGCAGGATGAATCGACTTGGACAGATCTCCTGCACGAGCTGCACCTGAACAAGCCTGTGACTTTTATTGAGGGGGGTGAGACTCGCCAAGCATCAGTTTTCAATGGTTTACAAGCGCTCCCTCCAGAAGCTGAGCAAGTTTTAATTCATGATGGTGCCAGATGTTTGGCCACCCCTGACTTATTGGATCGTTGTACGGCCGCCTTACAAAAATATCAAGGGTTTGTCGCCGCGGTGCCCGTTAAAGACACGATTAAGGTGGTGGATGCGGATCGACAAATTCAGGGGACTCCCGATCGATCCCAGCTTTGGGCGGCCCAAACACCTCAAGGATTCCAAGTTGCTCCCTTGATCAAGGGCCATGAACAAGGGCGGCAGCAAGGGTGGGAAGTGACGGATGATGCCGCGCTGTTTGAAAAGCTGAATTTGCCCGTGCATATTGTGTTGGGGGAGGAGACCAACCTTAAAGTAACGACGCCGGCTGATCTTGCGATCGCAGAACTGATTCTCCAGCAGCGCCAGCAAAAAAACTCCCGAACTGACGGATTCGAGAGTTAATACAAATAAAATAGGGTAGAAAAAACTCGGGGAAGAGTGCCGCGAATTTAACCTTTCCGTGAGTAATATTCCACCACTAGCAGTTCATTGATTTCTAGGGCAATCCACTCCCGCTCAATGGTGCCATTGACCTTACCCGTCAACGCGTTTTTATCGAATTCCAAATGAGTTGGGATATTGGCTAAGCCAGGAAACTGCATATGGGCCTCAACCAGTTTTCGAGACGCATCTCGATCTCGCACTTGAATTACGTCACCTGGACGACACTGGTAACTAGCAATCGAAACGACTCGACCGTTAACCAGGACATGACCATGATTCACCAGTTGTCTGGCAGCAGGAATGGTGGGGGCCATACCCAAACGAAAAATAGTGTTATCCAACCGCATTTCTAGCAGTTGCAAAAGAGTTTGCCCCGTCGATCCTCCAGCTCGACGAGCTTTGCGCACATAGCGCAAGAGCTGGCGTTCGGAAAGACCATAGTTAAACCGCAACTTCTGTTTCTCTTCTAGCTGAGTTGCGTACTCAGAGCGTTTTTTGCGAGCTTGGCCATGTTGTCCAGGGGGGTAGGCTCGTCGGGGAGTTTTCCGGGATAAACCAGGGAGTTCTCCTAAACGGCGGACTACTCTGAGGCGAGGGCCTCGATATCGCGACATATCACTTCCTCTTAGTTTTTATTACGTCAAATTCGTCGGACTTTTCAGTATAAGCTTTTAGAGAACAACTGTTCAAGCCTAATTTTTTATTTCTAAGGGTCTCTCTCATCGCCTTGGCTGTGCCAGTTGTTCTCTTGACGATTATCTCCACCCTTCTATCTTCCATAACCGGCATTCGATATGCTTGATCAACTTTCTGTAACCGCCATTCCGCCGCTGCTAGGTGCCTCTCGTGCTCAACTTACCGATTGGGTGCAGGAGCAGCAACAACCGGCCTATAGAGGCCAACAGGTTCACCAATGGATTTATCAAAAGGGCGTGCGTTCCCTGAATGAGATTACCGTTTTACCTAAACAGTGGCGGTCTGAGATTGCAGATATTCCGGTGGGGCGTTCTCAGCTTCATCATCGTTCTGCGGCTCATGATGGCACCGTTAAGTATTTGCTCAAGCTTGCGGATGGACAGATTATTGAAACCGTTGGCATTCCTACCCAAAAACGACTGACGGTCTGCGTCTCTTCGCAAGTGGGCTGCCCTATGGCCTGTGATTTTTGTGCCACGGGCAAAGGACAATATCAGCGAAATCTCGCTTGTCACGAGATCGTCGATCAAGTTTTAACGGTACAGGAAGACTTTCAACAACGGGTTGCCAATGTTGTGTTTATGGGCATGGGGGAACCCCTCCTCAATCTGGAAAATGTCCTGGCAGCAGTGCGATCCCTGAATCAAGATGTGGGGATCGGTCAGCGATCCCTGACGATCTCCACCGTGGGTATTCCTGGGCAAATTCGCAAATTAGGTCAGCTCAAACTACAGACAACCTTGGCCGTCAGCCTCCATGCATCTAACCAGAAGCTGCGGACACAGCTGGTTCCCAGTGCTCAACATTATCCCCTGGAAAAACTTCTCAAAGACTGTCGTACTTACGTTTTGGCTACGGGACGTCGGGTTACGTTTGAATATATTGTCTTATCTGGCGTTAATGATCAACCCGAACATGCTCTGGAGTTAGCTCAGCATTTGCGGGGGCTTCAAAGCCATTTCAACTTGATTCCTTACAATCCCATCTCAGAAGTTGATTACGATCGACCGACAGAGAAACAGTTGCAGCAATTTCTGGCCTGTCTACAAAAACAACATATAACGGCCACTATTCGCCGCTCCCGAGGTTTAGATCGGGATGCAGCTTGTGGGCAACTACGGGCCTCTCAACTAGCTGAGGTCTAGTACCGAGAGGCAAAGATATCGACCTATTGGTAAAGCTTCAACATTATGGTTCATCCTTAGCTTTAATGGTGGGTTAACTTACGCCTTGGAGTACTAGGCTTGACCTCAGCTAGTTGAGAGGGGCAGGCTTCCCTCCCTTTTCGGACAAGAGATCCAGTTTGAATATCTAGTGGCAAGGGTTAGAGCAAACGATGAAGGTAATCAAAAGCCCCGCAACTATTAGCTGCGGGGCTTTCGATGATTAAACTAATTCACAGTCGAATTTGACTAGAACTGGTTTAGAAGGAGAAGGTAGCGCGAACGAGACCTTGGATGACGTCATTATCATTGCCACCAGCAGCTAGTCCATTAGCAGTCCCTAAAGGATTGATGATGTACATAACAGCAGGAGTGATAGTGATGTTGTCATTCACTGGGAAACGATAGAAAGCTTCCAAGTTGATCTGATCGAAGGATTGGTTGGTGTTGTTCACTAAGAAAGGCATACCACCCGCAATTGCGAATAGAGAACCAGGAACTAAAGCGTCCTTGTAACCAATGCCAGCCATCCAAGTTTGAATTGTGTTGGAACCAGCAAGCTGAAGAGCACCAGGTGCAGCAGCAAACAAATCTGCGCCACCAGGGTTCTGATCTTGAGGATCAAAGGAGATACCGTAACGACCGAAGACACCGATGTTACCAAAGGTAGCTTCAGCGTTTACACCCAAGACTTTCTGCTCAACGTTGAAGGTTTCAGCGTAAGTACCCTGCAAGCGAACTGCAAAGTTGTTTTGATCGTCTTCGCCGAAGGTATTAGCGTATTCAAGTTCCAAAGTACCTTGGTGAGGATCGCCACCTAAGCCACCGTTAGCAGCAGCAGTGGCCTGGTTGCCGTTAGCAGCAATGTAGACACCACGAACACTGAGGTTTCCAGCATTAGGATTCCAGTCAAAGGCTGCACCAGCACCACCTGGACCATCAACACCATCAGTGATGATTAAGGGGTTGTTAATAAGGAAACCAGAGCTGAAATCTTGAGATGGGTTATTGGCGTAGCTGTTGAAATCAACAAAGTCGCTAGGGAACATGTTGGTGCCAACGGTTACAGCCAGGTTCTCACCAGGCTTGAATGTATAGGCTAAGCGACGTAGTGTCACGTTGTTGCCGACGCCAGCGTAGTCAACAGCCCCAGTATCAACGAGACGATTTCCAGCTAGAGGACTAAGAGCATTGTTAACTGGACCAGGGTTGCTGTTACCAGCTAAGGCGTTGCCGATGAAATCTTGACCGTTGTTGCCAACTTCAAGCTGGGTTTGTAGTAAGTCATCACCAGAGAAGCTAGTGTTGAAACTCAATCGAACCTGAGATAATGCTGAAACTCGGCTATCGTTGCCGCCAGCATTAACGGTTCCATTAACAGGGTCAACTACAGTGTCAGTTGGGTTGTTGATGAAATCACCAAACTGAGCAGCCATGACCACTTCACCTTGCAATTTGGTGGTGGTGGAGAACTGCTGGGATTCGACGGTGGCGACGCGAGCTTCTAGACCGTCAACGCGACCTCTAAGGGTAGCGAGTTCAGCAGCGAATTCATCTTGTAGCGCTTTGAGGGCGTCTAAATCTTCTTTGGTTGCAAACCGGTTGCTGAGGTTATCCAAGCAAGCGTTGACCAATGCAGCTGCTTCACGACGAGACATGGCTCGGTCGGGACGGAAGGTGCCATTAGGATATCCAGCAACACAACCATAGCGTTCGACTAGAGACTGAATCGCTTGGAATGCCCAGTCATCAGGCTGAACGTCAGATAGCTGAGAAACTGAGGTCACCTGACCGACAGAATCTTCTTTGGAGTCAGCCATAAGGTCATCGACGGAAGTCGACTCGCTTAGGGACTGATCAGCAAGCAATAGTTCGTCTTGCTCGGTGGCAACGGAGGTTGCTTCAATAGCTTGGGTTTCGACAGGAAGTTGCTCAGTTGTGCTAGCAGCTCCTGCGGGTAGGGCGGTAAGTCCGAGAATGCTCAGGCTTCCAGCCAACAAATAGACATTTTTCATGGTTATACTCCTCACTCACTTTTGGCTCAAATCTTGAATTAAGACCGAACACGATAACTTAGCTTTTCGGGTCAAAACAATGGACATGTGGTGCATTGGTTTGCTTTGGAAGGTAAGTGTGGAAAAAATGTTCCTGGGGCTTCAAAAAAACCTTTTGTTCACATTCCTTCACTTCGCAACGATACCCCATTTATTTAGTCAAGCCAAGGGGGCGTAGTCGATTTCTGTATTGGCATATACGGGTGATTTTCTCTGGGCGTCGCATAATTATGTGACCCAATTTTGTGGAGGGAAAGTGGCTTGCGATCGCATAAAAATACCGTTTTTCTAATAATCGGCATAGCAATACTACAGAACAGTTTTAGCGGTAATTGATCGGGCGATATCGAGATATGCCAATGGCCCTCTCTGAAGACTTAGACCGCTTGAGACGTCTCTGGATATTTTGAGTGGACTCTGAATCAACCAGCCATCATTTCAGTCTTGAGGATCGGTAAGGCAGAGAGGTTGAAATGCTTATGGATTGGATGCTCTATTGAACTGAGATTTGACAAATTCGACCTTGTCTTGCATAAGCGAGAGATGGGTGCTCCCAAATTACAAAAATTGTGATCTGGGAGACATTGGGTTGTGCTCACTCCCAATACTCAAGACTTTAGACAGCGGTATTTGCGACGTCTGGCGGAGCCACCTCGGTAGAACGGGTTTGGATGAGTTCTACCTTGTAGTGATCAGGATCTTCCACAAAAGCAATCACGGTGGTGCCATGCTTCATGGGACCTGGTTCACGGGTGACTTTTCCCCCTTGTTTTCTGATTTCGTTGCAGGCACCATAAATGTCATCGACACCAATGGCGATATGGCCATAAGCGTCTCCTAGGGTATAGTCTGAAACGCCCCAATTGTAAGTCAGTTCTAAAACAGTGTTGTCTGCTTCATCGCCATAGCCCACAAAAGCCAGGGTGAATTCACCACTAGGATAGTCCTTGCGACGGAGGAGCTGCATTCCCAAAACATCACAGTAGAATGCTAAGGAAGCGTCCAGGTCTGCGACTCTGAGCATCGTGTGGAGAATTCTCATAAGACTTTTAGATTGTGAAGTTAGTAAATTTATGATTGGCGGTTACATTGGTTACATTCTGCCGCAAACGCACCTAGTATGTCTTAAAGAAGACCCATCGTTGCATCAACATCGTTGCTGTATAAATTCAGATGCACCCCTGTGTTGACGACAAGGTCACGCACACCCGATTATTTTTAAGGTTGTTGGAAACATAACGCATGCAAGAAACTGAAATCGCTGCTATTGACGCGCGCGAAATCCTAGACTCACGCGGTCGCCCAACGGTGGAAGCAGAGGTGATATTAAGCTGCGGAGCCTATGGACTGGCCCAGGTTCCGAGTGGAGCATCCACGGGTAGCTTCGAAGCCCATGAATTAAGAGATGGCGATGCCCAACGATATGGCGGCAAAGGCGTCCTATCTGCTGTTGCCAATATTAAAGAACAAATTGAACCCGAACTCATTGGCTTAGATGCCCTCGATCAGACTGAGATTGATCAGAGCATGATTGAGTTAGATGGATCCAGCAACAAGGCTAATTTAGGGGCAAATGCTATTTTGGCGGTTTCCTTAGCCACTGCCAAAGCTGCATCTGAAGTGGTGAATGTGGAGCTGTATCGCTATTTGGGTGGCCCTCTTGCCAATTTGTTACCTGTGCCCCTCATGAATTTGATTAACGGGGGAGCCCACGCCAACAATAACGTCGATATTCAGGAATTTATGATTGTGCCCCATGGGGCCACTTCTTTCAAAGAAGCACTGCGTTGGGGAGCGGAAGTGTTTGCGGCGTTAAGCCAAGTCCTGGCTGCCCAAAATTTACTGACTGGGGTCGGTGATGAGGGAGGATATGCCCCCAATCTTGCTTCTAATCAAGCTGCTCTAGAGCTACTGGTTGAGGCCATTGAGAAAGCAGGTTATAAGGCTGGGGATCAAATCAGTCTAGCCTTGGACGTGGCTGCCAGTGAATTCTGTAAGGACGGGCAATATACCTATGATGGTGCGTCTCATTCGCCAACAGAGCTGATCGATTATCTGGAAGGACTGGTGGGCAAATACCCCATTGTTTCCATCGAAGACCCGCTCCATGAAGAAGACTGGGAAAGCTGGGGGAACCTGACGAAGCGGCTAGGGGATCGGGTGCAGCTAGTGGGAGATGATCTCTTTGTCACCAATCCCACGCGGCTGCAAAAAGGGATCGAACAGCACTCCGCAAATTCAATTCTGATTAAGCTGAATCAAATCGGCACCCTAACGGAAACCCTAGAAACCATTGACTTAGCGAAGCGAAATGCGTTTACGTCCGTTATCAGTCATCGCTCTGGAGAAACGGAAGACACGACGATTGCGGATCTCGCCGTGGCCACTCGGGCGGGTCAAATTAAGACGGGATCGCTGTGCCGGAGTGAGCGGGTGGCTAAGTACAACCGCTTGCTGCGAATTGAAGATGCCCTAGGAACCCAAGCAACCTATGCCGGGGCGGTGGGTTTAGGGCCTTGTTAATCGCTAGGTAATGCTAACTCGGGTCGTTTTGCTCATGTTAGCTAATGGACTTGGGACTCTAGCCTCATCTCAGTTTTGAATCTGAGATGAGGCTGATGGGATTCTCTAGGATTGCTGGCTGAACAAGTCTTGGACAAGGGTGGGTAACTCCATAATCGCTTGCAATATTTGATCAGGGCCGATACCGACCATGACTTGGAGTCCCAAGACAATCACAGCAATTGAAAAGGCTGTTTTTAAGGTGGTTTTGACAACCCGGAGGAGCCAAGTAAAGACCAACCAGGAGAGCAGGATAGCGGCAATTAAGAGGATAGGATTCACGATAGGAATTTAATTCGGTAAGGAGCAAGATCACTAAAAGCCATTGACGGAGAGTGTGAGAGTCTGGTTTCAGGCTAGAGAGCATGACGCCTTTTCAAGGGTCTCAGGATGATGCTATCCATGGCAAATCTTAGAGGTCTGATGACGGCAAAAGAACGTGAAGGTATATTAAATGCAGAGGTTGACGCCGGATCAACTCTGAAGACTTCGTTAAGAGATCTAGGATTTGACGAGTTGTATCGCTAACTTGTAAGGCAAGATACCTCCTAACTGCGTCTACGGCCCTACTGCTGACCTGAAAGCGGATTTCATTCAGCACGAGGGCTTCTTTTTTGGAGTGTTAAGCCAGTGCAGGTGGTTCTTAAAATGTTCTGCAAATCTTTGGTTTGCCACCGTATTTGGGCCGAGACTCGTCATGGTGGGGCCAGATGCAAAAGCGCTAGATCTGAGGTGGTATGGCTGCCAAATCCATCTTGAGCCGACGACTTTCCCTGGCTCTGTTGGCGTTGTTGCTGGTAATCTCACTGGCGTGGACGATTTGGGCACCTCCAGGTGATGTCTTCAACTTCAGTGGGGGAACTCAATTTCTTGACTTTTGGCAAGCGGGTCTCCATCCTGATCTGCACCTCAGCCTCTTAGCGACAGCTTGGCAAGGGATGTTGACGACTTTTGCCTATGCCGTTTGGGGAACGATTTTAAGTCTTTGCCTAGGATTCATCGGTAGTATTCTCATTTCAGAAGTGGGGCGTCAGGTTTTCGGCAGTGCTCCCTGGCTGGGTAGAGGGCTGCGAGCGATACTAGTGGTTCCCCGTGCGATTCATGAAATGTTGTGGGGACTGTTGTTGATCAATCTGTGGGGGCTTGATCCGTTGACTGCGATCGCAGCTATTACAATTCCCTACAGTGCCATTGTTGCCAAAGTCTTTGCAGATATCCTCGACGATACCCCGCGTCAGCCCCTACAGGCCTTGATTCAAAGCGGCGTCCATCCTGGGAGTGCTTTGCTGTATGGATTGCTGCCCTTGGCCAGCAAAAATCTGCTGTCCTATAGTTTTTATCGCTTTGAATGCTCTCTTCGGTCTGCGGCCACCCTAGGCATTATTGGGGTGGGTGGCTTAGGCCATGAGATCTTCTTGAGCTTGCAGTCCTTGCGGTATGAGCAAGTGTGGACCTTTATCTACGTCTTAGTGCTGCTTAATGGTGGCATTGATGGGGGTAGTGCCTGGTGTCGCCAGCGCCTCGGCTGCCAGAATCGGATTAACTTACACCTAAAATATTCACCTCATACAATTCAGGTGCATTCTCCTCTATTGCCTGAAAGCTTTTCAGTAAAAGGGACTTCGGCTGCGCGGCTGCTGCCTTTGAGTCTGGTGGTGACCGGAATTATAGGTATGAGTATGTGGAGTTGGTATCACATGGGTCCAGATCTCACGAAATTAGTGGCTCCACAAACATGGTATCAGGGTCAACAATTGATCGCCTGACTATGGCCAATATCCCCTAGCAGTCTGACGTTGCCTAATTTATTGGGTCTATCTCTACAAACCCTGAGTATGGCATTAGTCGCA